>JAFGKZ010000048.1 GCA_016928315.1 Calditrichaceae bacterium | reverse complement strand
TATATTTTTATCTTAAAAACCAGAGCCGGGATGATTATTACGTTGGTGGCCGGGATATCTCAGCATCCCATGTAGGGCTTTCAATCGTTGCTACTGATGTGGGCGGCGGATTCTCTATCGGTCTTGGCGGATTAGGATTTCTTATGGGCTTATCGGGAAGCTGGCTCTTATTTACCGGATTAGTCGGCGCCTGGTTAGCAGCGGTATTGATTATCCCAAAATTGAAAACTTTAGACATGGAAAAAGGCCTGCTCACTTATCCGGATTTTTTAGAAAGAGTCTATAATAAAAAAGTGGCCATGTTTGCGGCTATTATTTCTGGAATTGGGTATCTTGGATTTACTGCTGCTCAGATATTAGCCGGAGCCAAATTAGCCGCCGGGAGCCTTTTTTCCGGATTCACCTTTATGGATCCACTTCGATTTTCATTGTTCATTATGGCTGCTATTATTTTGATATATACGGTTTTGGGCGGAATCAAAGCGGTTATTTATACCGATACTATTCAATGGATTATTTTGTTAAGCGGATTATTTTTTGTCGGCTTGCCAATACTCTGGTATAAATTGGGTGGATGGGTAGTTATTTCAAATTCGTTACCGGACACTCATTTTTCATTACTAAATATAAAACCAATAACCTTTATCAACTGGTTTTTCACAATCGTACCAATCTGGTTTATAGCGATGACTCTTTATCAGCGTGCTTTTGCCTGTAGAAATGTAAAGGAAGCAAAAAAGGCTTTTTTTATCGCCGGAATATTTGAATACCCCTTAATGGCTTTTATGGGTGTAAGTCTTGGATTAATGGGACGTGTTGTATTTCCTGATGCCGATCCGGAAATGGCTTTACCAATGCTGTTGCGGGATTATTTGCCCATAGGCGTTTCAGGATTTGTGCTGGCTGCTTATTTTTCCGCTGTAATGTCTACAGCGGATAGCTGCTTAATCGCATCGTCTGGTAATTTTGTAAATGATCTTATAGAAAAGTTCTTACCACGGCAAATCTCACATAAGGCACTGATTCGCTTATCACAAATGGTTACACTGATTGTGGGTCTTCTGGCATTATTACTAGCTTCGTCATTTAATATGATATTGGATTTAATACTAAATGCCTATGCCTTTATGGTGTCCGGATTGTTTATTCCAACTATAGCAGCATATTTCTTAAAACAACAGGATGCTGCCGCTGCTCTGGTAAGCATGATTTCTGGAGGGACGACTACCATTTTATTAATTGGTTTTGAAATAAATATTATGTTTGATATCGATCCCAGCATCGTCGGTATTACAATTTCTCTTTTAGCTTTTATAATTACAAGAATGATAAAATTTAACAGGTAATTGATACAATGTTTGATATTATAGAAAAAATTGGCCATACAACGATCCAGCATGGGAAAAATAATGACCGTATATATCTAATGAAATTAGATAAGAAAGATTACCCGGTTATAATAAAAAAGCTGAAATCAATAGCAAATAAAAATGGTTATACAAAAATTTTGGCTAAAATTCCCAAGTGGGCCGTTGATGAATTTAAAAAAGAAGGTTATATCCAGGAAGGACGCATTCTCAAATTTTATAACGGAAAAACTGATGCTTACTTCTTGTCGAATTTCAGAGAGAAAAATCGGGCCGAACTTGATCCAAATATTAAAAAACAAATCGATAAAAATATTAAACTGGCCCAGTCAAAAAAGAAACCCTATCTTAATATAGAGTTTAAACCCGGCTTGAAATTGAAATTATTGGGAGAAGAAAATATTAATGATTTAGCTGGATTATATAGACAAATTTTTGAAACCTATCCGTTTCCGATATTTAAACCCGATTTTTTAAAAAAGACTATGAACCATCATGTTGTATATTTCGGTATCTATGATAAACGCCAATTAATCGCAGCTGCGTCATCAGAAATGGATGTAGAATCACAAAATGCTGAGATGACTGACTTTGCTACGCTACCGGATTATCGCGGGCACAATTTATCTTTAAATCTTTTAAGAGAAATGGAAGCGGAAATGCGTCAACGTAAAATAAAAACGCTTTACACAATAGCCCGTTCGCACTCACCCGGAATGAACATCACTTTCGCAAAATTAAATTATTCCTTCTCAGGTACTTTGGTAAATAATACAGATATTTTTGGCAAGATTGAGAGCATGAATATTTGGTATAAAAATTTATAGCCGATTAAAACTTTGTTTTCTATTTATGCAGATAGAAAGCTATTAATAATATCATATTCATATAAATCAAAAATGTAATCAAATATATTTTTATAATAAGCTCTACAAATAGTACATCATTGATCACACTATTTGTAGAGCATTTTAAAACTCAAATATGGTTGGCTACATATTTTCAAGAATACGATCTGCACCAATCACGGCAAACATAAAATAGCAGGGCGCTGTAATGATATATTCTCTTTCCTGCCATAAAAACGGCCAGTTCTTATCTTCTGCTAAGTCCGGATTGACTAAATTAACCGCAGCCCAAAACGTGCCACCCGGAATGTAGCTCCAATCAGCGCGATTTGTTCCATAGGCAACCGTAGGCGAGTTTACACCTACACCTGAGATCAGACTGCCTGTTGTACTACCAGGTCGACAGCCTAGAAGATAATTGATATATTTAAATAAAGTTTCTGCCGGATATAGGTCTGGCCAGTATTTATGCAAGTAATATGCACTAAATGCAGAATACTCTGCCCCCCCCAACCTGGATCCAAAAGGTGATTGAGCCATCATTTTCTCAGCCATTGGTTTGGAAGCTAAAGCTGCTGCATTTACAGAATCTTTAAAAGCCTGGCAATCAATATGTTCCAATACACGACCAAAAGATGGAGCTGTCCACATAAATCCTGCACTAATCTCTGAATTCATTTCACACAACTGATCTTTATATTCTTGTTTTTCGGTTGTAATAACAAGCTCTATTAGCGTTTGAATTTTCTGGGTGTTTCTTCTCCTTCTACCCTGAGATATATCAGCATCTTTATTTCTATCCCATACAATTTCAGCTACCTGAATACATTCTTTAGCTAAATCCGGATTATATTCTTTCAGTACTCTGGAAGCAATTGCTAATGCCGTAGCGCCAATCAGTTTATGTCCCGGATTGGTTTCCATAAACACTAAGCGATCATCGAGCCCGGGAACAACCACTTCGGTTTCGGCATGATTCAGCGCCGGATCAAAAACATTTGAGTTTATATTCGCAACCTTTTTGTACCACAGTTCATCCTTCTTTGCCGCCTCTTTAAGCAATTTATCGTCACAGACTTTGTTATCCGTATGCGTGGAAGCATCGCCGAGATGCACATATTGTCTCAATGATGGCGCAATGATGCCCCGGTAAAACTGTCCCATCGACCGATATCCGGAAAGTATAGCCAATACGCCATGCTCAACCTGTTGAAGAATATCCGGTTTTCCATCCGGCTGATGTAATTCTACATGTCTGTTTTTCTGATCAACATAAGTTGCATCATAATCAATACCGAATTCCTCGTAGGTTAATGCCAGGGCGATAACCGTTTGAGCCTGTGATTCAATTCGCAGATCATAATCGCCTGCATCATGCCATCCGCCCACATTGAGTCCGGGAACGTGTTCGAGTGGTTTATATTTACTAAGGGTAGATATTTCTTCCTCATTGTTGTATCCATCAAAGTGACGCACGTTTAACGGCATCATTAAGGCATCGTCCAGATGACAGACGCCGTGCCAGACCCGGTATTTTTGATTGACCCGCATATGACACATCTGAATTGGCACAAAATATTCCAGTGTTGGCTGCCAGATATTTCCTTTATAAACATCTTTATTTATACTGAATACATTACTGGTAAAGTCTCCGTATTTAGCCATGTAAATACCTTCTTCCCGGACATCGGTGAAGTCCAGAGTGGCATATTCGTAACGCAGATATCTTCCCCATTTAGCCGGCATTTCATCTTTTATGGTTTTTGTAGTGCCATTCTTTTCCAGTTTAAGCAAGCTGACTTTTTGCAGATTTTTATCATTTTTATCCAGTTCAATATACACCGTTTTGGTTTGCTTCGGATGATAACCAACCTGACTCAGATGAATAACCGGGGGATCAATCCAGCCGGGAATGACATTGGGTGAAATTTTCCATTGAACAGCGCCTTTTGTCGCACCGGCCGGAATGAGCGTACGCACCACAAACCAACCATTATTATGTTTAAAGCTGCCATCGAGCAACTGCAGTGTAGAATTTTTACTTTCAATAGTCATTCGTAATTTATCATCTTCAGGAGCAACAACTAGCTTCTTTCCGGCTGCAAACGGCACTTGCTCCGCTTCATTTGTTTCATTAAAATAAATAGGACCATGGGCTTGTCTGGCAAAAACGCCTGCGCTGTCATCCATAAAATAGGTTTTACCATAAAGATCTCCCGGAAACAATTCTAAAATATATCCTACACGGTTCTGCCACTCTTCAGGAATTGGTTTATCCAGATCTACAGTGATTGTAAATGTTTTACCTTCGGCCTTTACCTTAACCTCATAATTTATTTCCAGATCTGGATATATGATAGGATTAAAACCTTTTCGGTTTCTACTTTCATTGGGATAACTACAGGGAAGGCTGATTATATTGTTTTCCTTATCAACGAAACGGCCTTCAAGTTCAACACCCTGCGGGCTAACACCGCGAGCTTCATAACCCGTACCGAGCTTAGGTAAAGGCTGCCACTGACCAGGAGAGGGGCTTAATCTTAATTCACCATTGGTTGCCACTCTGACACCGTGTTGAATAATTTCAACCCCGCTCTGATGGCCTTCGGCAAAGGTATTGTTATAGACAAGCACATTGAGTCCCGGCATTTCGAAATAGCTGCCTTCACCTATGGTTAAGCCTTTATTGTTTGATTGCGAATATGTATCATTAAAAGAAAATACTGTTAGAACTAATATAGCTATACATAATTTGAAACTATAAATCCATTTGCTCATAAAAAATCCCCTTATATAAAACATAAATTACTTTTTAGTTGTTAGTTTTCTATTATCTTTGCTGCCCAATCCCGCATTTTTTTCTCAGCTTGATCCGGAAAATCGGGCACCTTGATTCTTCCCATATTATCAGATTTTATATCCATTTTATCTTTCCATACACCTGTAATTGGATCATACCATTGAAATGTATATTCCTTATTCGGCTTAAAATTACTTAATTCTGGTAAGACAGCCTTATTTTCAAAGTACAATAATGCTAATTTCTTGTCAGAAGTCTGCATCATATACGACCAGCCATCCAATCCCATATCCATGCTTTCCGGCGCTTTTTGGGGATGAATGTATTGCGTGGCCGGTTTTAATTCCTGGTATTTGGTACTTTCTGAAAGAATAAAATCTTTCAGATATTTCATATAATTGGCTGATTTATATTTCAATGCATCCCAGATATGCGGACGTTCACCGGCTGGTTCACCTGTGCTGGTTATGTCATAGGCGGCGGTGCCGTGTACATGGCCTGATAAACCGCCGGATAACACGGAACCGTACATTTGGGCTCTGGAAAAATAATTATCACGCTCGGAATTGACAGGAGGATGTTCCCCGCTTGGCGGATTAATTTCATGATGCCAGCCCGTATAGTAAGGCTCAAAATTGATTGCAGGATAGGGCGGTTTAAGATTAAAAAGCGTCTCAATAGCTTCACCCACACGATGATCTCTTGGTTTATTCCCTACACTATGCATAGTCAACCAGGGGCAATTATCCCCGTGGCCGAATTGCAGATACGTAGAATTATTTATTAGCGTTGTATGTATCTGCCCAAACGGCAATGGACCATATTTTTTAAGATGGTAGGTTAAAGCTTCATTAAATTCATCAGCCGTTAAGCTGTATTCTTTGGGAATCCAATCAAGATGAATACCACTAAACAAGAAATTGTAAGCACCGTAACGAGATATCAAATATTGCACATATCGCGCATAGGTTTCATTGAAATCAAAATAAGCTTTCCAGGTAGGGCACATATCACGCCGAACCGTTTCCAGCAAAGGTACGAATCCCTGGTCGGATAAATACTGCATTTTTTTGTCAAGGCTCTGGAAATATGCGGGAATAATCCGGTTAAAATCCGCTACTCCCGGATGTTCATCAGACATTTTAAAGGGCAGATTGCCGAATTCATCCCTCATATCTTTTGCTGTTAAGCTGCTGTCTTTGGTAAAATATCCGAACTTTTCCCAGGCGTTTCTAACATATATTCCATTTTCATCGGCATAAGTGCTCGGATTCATATCCGCATCCCAATTGGGAAAAGATGCAATCATGCTTACCGAATTATATCCCTGAGATTTTCTGTATTGGACGGCATCTTCAAATCCTATACCAGGAGCAGGCACGTAATCTTTATTCGTTGTTGTATTTCTAAACGGCATTCGCCATGTCGTACCCGCCAGCCAGGTATCACCAACCATAAAGAACGGGGTTCCATCCGCATATTGCAACGCATGGCCATTGGGAGTGGCGCACACAAATCCCCTGCGATTCGGGTTTTCTGATATCTCCTCATCAGTCCATTCAATTGCGGTGAACCGACCGGTTTTACCATTGAGTCCTTTATCATCCGGTTGATTTGAGCCGCTGGTCCAGCTCCACTGCCCTGGTTTTGTTGCGACAATTCTAACTTTATAAGTATTTTCACCATCCCAAAAACCGTATACTTTTTTAGAAAAATCCGGTCCTTTTAAATTCACCCAGCAGGTTACATCCGTATAGTAATTATCGTACGTCTGTTCAGCATGAAGGGAAATTTCCTGCAATTCCCAGGTATGCGTTATAATACCTGATTCTTCTGCAATTAATGTATTACATGTTAGCAGAGAAATAGTAAGAAAATTTATAAGTAAAATTTTCATATGTACTCCCAAAAAAGTTTTATACGAATTAACCTCGAATTTTTCAAAAGATCACTTGATAAATACCATTCTCTTTATAGCTGTAAAATTCTCTGTACTTAATCTGTAGAAGTATATTCCGGAACTTACCTGCTGATTTAAATAGTTTTTTCCATTCCAAATCGCCTGATGATATCCAGCGTCTTGTCTTTCGTTAATTAATTCTATTATTTTTCGTCCCAAACTATTATAAATAGTAATTTTTACATTACATGACTGTTTTAATCCATATCTAATAGTC
>JAFGKZ010000047.1 GCA_016928315.1 Calditrichaceae bacterium | reverse complement strand
CCATAACCGGCATTAGACCAGATATAATTTGAATTAATAGTATTATTTCCGGAAGCAATTATCTGAATACCTGAACTGAGTCCTTCGGAAATCCAGTTATCCGGCCCGATTGTATTATTGCCCGTATTGAGTGAATCGATCAGTATAGCTGCGCCGATAAATTTTTGCAGATACAAATGGGATAGCGCATTATTACCGGCCTTTAATACAAGACCGTTTTTAAAATTAACCGCATTGGAATCAATTTGCGATCCATCCAGGGTCACTTTGCCCGCTGATCCATCAATAATTACTCCGCTTTCATCGGTCAGTTCCAAAGCCGAATTAAGATAGATGATCCGGTTTGCACCCGGCAGAAAAACGGTTTCATTAAAGGTGATCGTTTGCTGCCCGGCTGTTTCATTCGAAGAGATAACCGCCTCGCGCAGCGAAATTAGCCCATCGCCCTCATTGACGACATCAAGCTCTGTATTGACAATTAACTGGCCATAGCTTAACGAAACCAGCAACAGCATGATTATCATAACATATTTCATAACGCCTCCTTGTGATAGAAAATTATTTATAATATCTAAGAATATTTAAATCAATTAAATAAAGCAGATATACACTTGTTGTTTGCGAATGACACATACTGGCACGTTTCCTGGTTTGTGTTAGAAACTTCCTGCCACGGAAATACAATATATCCAAACAAACTGGTCTTTACAATTCTATTTTATCATTATAGGTAGAGTTCAAGTTGAGTTGTGAATGGTGAATTGGTTTTTAGGAAGATAAAGTTTTAAGTGGCTAAAATGCCTAAAGTGAACTATAGTTTTTGGTGAATTATCTGTGGCGTCAATAGTCATTAGTCCCGAATAGCAGGGAAGATTCAATTATGAATTAGTCATTGCCAACTACCACTTCTCCTGCTAACTGCAACTGCTCCTGTTTCAATCTCCTGTATCCAAGTTTCGCTGCAAACTGCTAAGTGGTCACTGCTACTGCCACTGATCCTGTCTACTACCGCTGCTACTACCAACTGGTTATTTAATCTGCTCCTTAATCTCAATTAGTATTCTCGTATCCTCAAAATCAGAAGGTTTTTTAATTTCTACCGATACCCCTTTTATCTTTCCATAATATTTACCGTCTTTAAACTGATCTTTATATTTCTTACTCAGTTTACTGTTTGAAAGTAACTCTGCCGCTTTATCGGTAAAATAAAATGTCGTTTTAAAATGTTTATCAAATACATTCACCCAGCAGACCGTCTTTTTCTTTTTGGTCAGTTTGAAAAGCCAGCTTTTACCGTCATTGTAATAACGCCATTCGTGGCTGATATCCGGAAAGTCCTTTTCCAGCATATCCATAAAGACATCCCAGGCAGCCTTTGCCTCCCCCAGATGAAGGGCTAATACTTCATCCGTTGGATATTCATCCTTATTGTATAATACGAGTTTGTTTTCCATTCTAAATTTCCCTTTAGAGTCTATGCCTTCAACTGCCTCGTAGATTCAAATCTATAATGCAGAATGTCATTCCCGAATGCCTCAATCGGGAATCTATTAAGTTCCAGATGAAATTCCCGTAAAAAAATACGGGAATGATCATTTATAACTTGTTTTCTATATATTACACCAAGAATTTCGTTATGTCATTTTGAGTGTAATGAAGAATCATTAACGCAAAAAAAATTACCGGATTCTTCACTCGTAAGCTCCTTCAGAATGACAAAATTCAATTATATCTATCCATTTAAGCAAACATGAGCAAAAACTTTAGCGTCATTCATCATGTTGGAAATAACACAGTATTCATTGGGCTGATGCGCCAGATCGTCCAGAGTTGACCAGACGGCGGCATGATACCCGGCCCGGCGGAAAATGGCCGCAACCGTTCCACCGCCAATACCCATCGGTTTGGCATCCACTTTATATACATGTTTTATAGCTTTTTCCAATGCTTTCACCACTGGTGCATCCACCGGCGTAGGCGGCGCCGCTTCATCTTTCTGAGCAATGGATATTTCAATTTTAACATCAAATTTTTTCTCAATATCCCGGCACATTTTCCCCGCTTCATCCATAACCTGCTGTATAGTATAATTCGGCAGGATGCGGCAATCTAAGTAAAAAACATCTTCTCCCGGAATGGTATTTACATTGGGTACATTAGCTTCCTTTTTAGTTGCTTCAAAGGTGCTGATCGGCGGATCAAACACCTCATCTTTTGTATCAAACATAGTATGCAGTTTATTCAGTTCAACCACCAGGTGCGAGGCGGCCTTAAACGCATTAATGCCCTTTTCCGGTGTGCTGGCATGAACCTGTTTACCAACCGTTTTAAATTTTAGCCAGAGTATTGATTTTTCCGCCACTTCGATCATGGATGAATCCGGTTCACCGGCATCCGGTACAACAATCAGATCATCCTTTTTAAATAACTCTTTGTGGTTTTTCACCATGTGCTGCAATCCGAAAATACTTCCGGTCTCCTCATCACTCACAAGCATCAAACCCAAATTGTACTTTGGTTTGATACCCAGGTCTAAAAAAGCCTGGGCTGCTATAATTCCGCTGACCAAACCCTGGTTATTATCTTCCGTACCCCGTCCGTAAATTTTTCCATCCTTAACCACCGCCTCAAAAGGATCCGTATCCCATTTGCTGCGATCGCCTTCCGGAACCACATCAAGATGGGCCAGAATCCAAACCGTTCGATTTTTGTTTTCACCATCAAGAATGGCTGTCATATTGGGCCGCTTTCCACCGGGTACCGTCTTGTCCCCGGCTGGATATTCCCGAATATCGCTCAGTCCAATGGATTTTAAATATTTGATGATATATTCAGCCTTAGCCGTTTCTCCCTCGCCGTTATTTAAAGGGCCCAGGGCTTTAATCGGGACAATTGATTTCATCAACTCAACCGCATTGTTTTCCAGCTCACTAATTTTTTGCATTACCTGTTCAATAGAACTCATTTTTTATTTCCCTCATAATTTATAATTTTGGCTTTTCGGGATTTCTTTTGCCTGTCCCACGCCAGTAGGCGGGCACGGCGGCTTAGAAAGATGTCATGATAAAAAGAACACATTATCTTAAGTCATTCAGTATTTAATATCCGCCATCTGCGGAACAATTAACCTTTCCAGCGCTTGTGTAAAATAGCGGTCGGTCATACTGGCCAGAAAATCACGCACTATTATTTCACGGGTAGTATTCTTTAGGTATTTAACCGATTTGGAATTTACAAAATGTTTAAATATTGTACTGTCTTTATCATCTTCTTTAAGCGCCTGCAAAAAATGATGGAATAAAAATTCAAATCCCCGCTCTATGCGCTCATGGTTTATTTTCAGCTTCGGGCTTTTATAGATCGCCTGATAATTATATTTTTTCAGCAGATAAAGTGATTGATATATTTTAGCGCTGAAACTGATATAGTTTTTATTATAACTGCTTCGCACCACATCGTTAACCAGTGTTTCAATAATCTGCCCGTTCGTATTACCCAAAACCCGGGTAGCCTCAATGGGTAATGCTTCCCGTTTAATCAATCCGATTCGTATGGCATCGTCAATATCCTGCCCGATATAGGCAATCGTGTCCGTCAACCGGACAACGCAGCCCTCCAGCGTAGCCGGCCGCATATCAACATCTTCACCGTTTATTATTGCATTGGAAAAATCGATTAAATCCTGTTCCGTTTTATTTGGATTTGGTTCCAGCCCCTGGTCATCCACTTCCCCGTTGTGCGATAGAATGCCGTCTCGGGTCTGGAAGGTTAAATTCAGTCCATTGCCTTTTTTTGCGATGGTATCCACTACCCTTAGACTTTGAAGGTTATGATGAAATTGCCCCATGCCATGTTTAACGCTTATTTTGGATAAAAACTGCTCGCCATCATGCCCGAATGGCGGATGGCCCAGATCATGTCCCAGGGCAATCGCTTCTATCAAATCGGTATTTAAAGAAAGCAGCCGGCCAATTGTTTTGGCAATCTGCGCCACACTCAGCGTATGGATGCTGCGGCTGGTCAGTTCTTCATCCAAAAGCGATACAAAATATATAACCTGGGTTTTTCCGGTATAACGACGAAAGGCGCCGCTATAAAAAATGCGGTCACGGTCCAGAGCAAAGGGCGGACGGTAATGAATTTCCTTTTCTGCCTTAAGCCGGCGGGCCTGACTGTTTTTTACCGCATATTCGGAGAGCAGCTGTTCCTCGCGGCTGTCAATTGTCTTCGCTATTTCATTGATAGTTTTTTCCATATCACAACCCGAAATATAATTATGTTATTTTTTCTGCCGGAAAATTTCCGAATACTTTCTGATAACTTTCATTTAAAACTTCCGGAATGGCAATGGGCTTGCCCGTTAAATCCGTGGACACCCAGATTATTTTGGCCAGGGCAATTAATTCATTCGTCTTACAATTATGTATGGCCTGTTCAAAGGCAGCGGATGTTTTTCCGCGTTCAATCCAATCTACACTTACTTCCAGTTCATCATTTGCGTAAGCCGGTTTTTTATACTCCATCTCAATCTTGACGATAACCAGCAAAAATCCCGCTTTTTTCAAACTGTCAAGATCGTAGCCCATTTTTTCCAGTAATTCCACACGCGCAACTTCACAATAATTTAAAAAAGCGGCGTTGTTCACGTGTCCGTAGGAATCACATTCATAGGTCCGGACTTTTATATTGGTTTTAAACAAGATATTCTCCAAATAGATATAATTAATTATAACTTAAAAAATATAAAGGTTATTTAAAAATTTAAAAAATCAAACTAATAGGAAAGAAAAAAAACATTAACAACAAACGCGTAAGGATTGAGGTAATATCTCAATATCAAATTCACGGTCACCCTTAAAAACTTCCCCATCCAGATGATAATAAGCAGAATCAGACGCCCTTTTTATATGAAGCTTGCTAGTCCTGAAACTCTTGTACGTTGGCAGCAACTGAATTTTGTTGTTAAATAAATAATGCAATTTCAGTACGCCGTTAAAAAAGTCCAGGCGATCAACAATACAGATATCAAGTAACCCATCGCTGTAATCGGCTTGGGGTGCAATAGCAGCGCCATTCCCATATTGGCTGGTGTTTGCCACAGTAAGGATCAATGGATCCACAATTAATTTTTGCTCATCAAACGTCAATTCAAATTCTTCATATTGATATTTGAAAAATTCCTTCAAGCCAATATAAAAATAAGGCAGCGGACCTCGATGCCCAAATTCGGCAAATTTAGCGCCTATTTGAGCGTCAAAACTAAAACCGGCAATTCCGAAGAAATATTTTTTCTCTATTTTACCCACATCAATTTGGGTAATGTTACCATTAATTAACCGGTTAATTGCTTGTTTATAATTTAAAGGAATATTAAGTGAGCGGGCAAAGCCATTCCCGGAACCAATCGGGATCAACCCGAAGGCAGTGTTCCGGTTGACAAGCGCACTGCATATTTCATTTACGGTACCGTCGCCGCCGGCTGCAACAACGATATCCATATTTTCATCAGCCGCCTGTTCAGCGATAGTTTTAGCGTGACCGGCATATTGCGTGTGTTCAATGCGATAGCTATGATCTGGTTTGTTATCAAAAACAGTTTTGATATATACTTTTATTTGCTGAATGGGATGCCGGACACCGGACATAGGATTGATAATAAATAAATAATTCATGGTTTAAAAAACTGAACAGATTGTATATTGAAAGATTTTTTATAAGCAAAAAAGCCCGCCGGTTGGCGGGCTTTAATTTAAATTTTATTTAAGTTTAAAATGAAATGGAATATTCATTT
>JAFGKZ010000046.1 GCA_016928315.1 Calditrichaceae bacterium | reverse complement strand
ATGCACGAAGCTAAATTGGGATGATCAAGAAAAATATGATTCTGATTTTTTAACTTTAACTTCAATATTCTGCTTTGAATACTCAATCCGGCCTTCCGATTTACCAACTTTAAGCTTATGAGTTGTAAAGATTGAAAATTGAAATCTGATGACAGAATATTTTTAACAAATTATTTGTTCGATTGATTAAGTTGTTTAAATTTAAAGAAGTTATTTATTATCAGAATCTAAAAAATGTAAATAAAAAATGACCTGTCCTGTTCAGTGATTTTATCGCCTAAAAAAAAACATTTGATGACATTTTTTGACAGAATTTGTTGAAACAAGGCCGTATATTAATCGTAGTACAGGCTAAATTTATTAATTTGAAACTATTTGGAGATAGTATGCGGAAATCTGAATTTTATAATCTGTTTATTCTAATATTCCTGTCGATCGTTATTTCATATTGTGGTCAGCCGGGAACCGGTAAAAGTAATATGCAATCGGAAAATGATACGACCCATGTAAGCGGGGATTCTCTTAATCAGGATACCGTAAAGGGAATGGACAAGGGTGATTTTAATGCTATGGGACAAAAACCTGGCGATGAAGATTTAATCCCGGTGGAAATCACAAAAGTAAGGCGCGGCAGCATATCAGATTATATATTATTAAGTTCAAATCTGGAAACCGAAGTAATGGCTGATGTATTTGCCCGCGTTCAGGGTATTGTTGAGAAAATACATAAGGAAGAAGGCGATTATGTGGAAAAGGGAGAAACGCTGCTGACTCTTGAAGCAAGGGAATACGTGCTGGCCGAGCAGCGCGCCCAGGTTGAATACCAGCAGCAACTCAGCAATTACAATCGTCTTGAAGCGATGCATGCCAAAAAATTATTATCAGATGATGAATTTGAACGTGCCAAATTTGCCAAAGAAGGCGCGCGTATTGCCTGGGAAGAAGCTAAACTTAACTTAGATTACACACATCTCAAATCACCGATTTCCGGCCATATCGGCGAGCGGCTGACTAAAATTGGTGAACGTATTCAACCCACAGATAAATTATTTTCAGTAATCAATAATTCTCAGGTTATTGCAGTTGTCTATGTGCCGGAAAAAAGTCTCAATAAGCTGGCTATCGGTCAGAAAGCCCTGATACATTCGGATAATCTGGGTGATGATGTATTTGAGGGTTGGATTAAACGCATCAGCCCGGTTGTTGATCCGGCAAGCGGTACGTTTAAAGTAACGGTTGGTGTTGTTAATAAAAATGATCGTTTGCGTCCCGGCATGTTTGTCAATGTTGAAATTATTATCGAAACGCGCGATGATGTTGTGCTTGTACCCAAAACAGCCATCGTTTATGAGAATGAATATATGAATGTCTATGTAGTCCGCGACAGCGTGGCTCATAAAATACGGCTTCAACACGGATTTGAGGATAATGAAAAAGTGGAAGCTCTATCCGATATTAAAGATGGGGATCAAATCATCGTAGTCGGCCAATCGGGTATGAAGGATAAAACAAGAGTTAAAATAGTAACTGAACGAGAAATAACCTTTAACAAGCAATAGACAAACTTACTCAGCATATAATATTCTCAATGCATCGATGCTTCAGTATAGAACGGAGTTATAGTACGATATGGATAATATAAAAACGCCGCGCAGCACATTTTTTAAATTTACCACTGAGCGCCCGGTTGCCATTTTAATGGTTGTGATAGGTGTTTCTGTGTTCGGATTTTTATCCTATAAGCAGCTGCCTTTAAATCTTATGCCGGATATGACCTATCCCAGTTTAACGGTACGTACCGAATATGAAGGCACCGCCCCGGAAGAAATTGAGACCACCATTTCCAGACCAGTTGAGCAGGAATTGGGCGTGGTCAATAATCTGGTTTCGATCAGTTCCATTTCCAAGGCGGAACAGTCTGATGTTATCCTGGAATTTACATGGAATACGGACATGGATAAAGCCACATCCGATGTCCGGGAAAAACTGGACCAGGTGTTCCTGCCAGAAGATGCCGATCGGCCGTTAATTTTAAGATATGATCCGTCACTGGATCCGATTATGCGTTTAGGATTATACGGCGACGCCAGTTTAACCTACCTGCGCTATCTGGCTGATGAAGAGATCAAACGTAACCTGGAAACAGTTGAAGGCGTGGCGGCTGTTAAAGTGAAAGGCGGGCTGGAAGAGGAGATTCGCGTTGAGTTGAATGAACAGAAGCTAACCCTGATTAATATGGATATCCAGTTGGTTCGCGATCGTCTGGCACAGGAAAATATCAATCTGGCAGGGGGTAATCTAAAAGAAGGCCAGACGGAATATCTTGTCCGTACATTAAATGAATTTAAAAGTGTAAAAGAAATTCAGGAAGTGGTCATTGGACGATTTAATAATGTGGATATTAAAGTTAAAGATGTGGGGAGAGTTTATCGCACCGGCAAGGAAAGGGAAATTATCACCCGCATCGAAGGCAGGGAAAGCGTCGAAATAGAAATATTTAAAGAAGCGGACGCAAATATTGTCGCTGTTGCGGAACGTGTAAATCATCGCTTATACGGAACGCCGGAACAAATTGCATTTGTTGAGCAGCTCAAAAAAGAGGAGGATCAACCGAAGGAAGCCAAAGATAAAAAGGCTGACAAAAAGGAAGCTGCTCCCTCCCAGAGAGGTCCTGGCGGCAGCCGGCCGGGTATGGAATTACAGCAGATGACTAATTTTTTAACGTACAGTCTGCCCCAGGGTATTCAGATAGAAACGCTGTCAGATCAATCCATTTTTATACAAAATTCAGTTGATGAGGTTATTAGTACGGCCAAATGGGGCGGCATCCTTGCCATTATCGTTTTGTTTATTTTTCTGCGCAAACTGGCGCCTACCCTTATTATCGGGCTGGCCATTCCTATTTCCATAGTTGTTACCTTTGCCCCCATGAAAATCTTTGATGTTTCCCTCAATATTATGTCGCTTGGCGGTTTAGCGCTGGGTATCGGTATGTTAGTGGATAACTCAATTGTGGTGCTGGAGAGTATCGCCCGCTGCCGGGATGAGGGTGATGATATGATCACAGCCACCATCCGGGGCGTCGGCGAAGTGGGCGGGGCCGTTATGGCGTCCACTCTAACAACTATCGCGGTCTTTTTCCCGATTGTATTTGTGGAAGGCGTTGCCGGTCAGATTTTTGGCGATCTTGCCCTGGCAGTTGTCTTCTCACTGCTGGCTTCATTAGCTGTTGCGTTATTTTTAATTCCGATGTTATCGTCACGCAGAATTGAAGCTTTCTCGCAGGGAGCTGATATTCAAGCCATTCCCAAAAAATATATTCTGGATTTTGAAATAAAAGAAAAAGTTGATGAATTATTTAAGGAAGATAATCCAAACTATGTATTTAGCAGGATGCATGAATTATTAGTTTTATTATACAAATCCATTGTAGCATGGATCATTAAAAGCGTTAAAGTGTTAGGATCATTTACGCTTGCTTTAATTAAACTGGCTTTAAATTATTGTTTAACAATATTACAACCGGTTGTATCCATTGTTTGTTGGTTAATGTGGTTTATTCCATCATTTAGGCCTTATATGAAGTTTAGATTTCAGTATGGGGAGTTTGTCGTTAATTTTTCTCATCAAGCAGGCGTGGATTCCGTTGGTTTTATTAATGAAATCTGGAAAAATTATTTAGCTTTTAATGCAACTAAAGAAGTTTATTCAGATTTTAACAGAATAAAAAAATCATATCACTGGCGGCCTTTCTGGAAATTAGTATTAAAAATTATAATACTTCCTTTCCAGTTATTCTATTATATAATTAAATTCTTTGTTTATACTTTTTTTGAAGCTCTCTTCAGATTGATCCACGCCTTAATAATGTTACTGGGGCTGTTTATTTATATGCTGGTGTTAGTTTTAAGACTTGTCCTGACGCCGGTTACCAAAATAGTTGTATTCCTGTTTGATAAAACCTATGTCGTAATTGATAGAGCCTATCCCATAATTATGCAAAAGTCTCTGGACAATAAATTTGTTTTGATTGGTGTCGTAATCATTCTGTTTTTATTCTCTGCTTATGTAATTGCGCCTCGTTTGGGCAGCGAATTAATTCCGGAAGTGCATCAGGGTGAATTTTATGTTGAACTGACTTATCCTATTGGTACGCCGGTTGAAAAAACAGATGAGCGGACGCTTCCCGTCGCCGAAATGATTAAAGAGATTTCCGGCGTTAATAAAGTAGCTATTTCATCCGGTACAGATAAATCGGCCACAACCGAAACCGATGAAGGTGAACATACTTCTCGTATTACGGTAAGCTTATCAGCAACCAGCAATCTGGAAAAGGAAGAGGAAAAGATAATCAGTGCCATTCGACAAAGAATGACTGCTTTCTCGGGCGTTCAATCCACTATTGCCCGGCCGGCTATATTTAGTTTTAAAACACCGATTGAAGTGCATATTAAAGGATATAATCTTACGGAGCTGCAGCGTATAAGCCGGCAGATGGAAACCATCATGTCCGAAATACCCGGTGTGGAAGACGCCAAGGCCAGTTTGCAGCGTGGAAATCCCGAAGTGCAGATTTTTTATGATCGCACGGTGCTGGCCCGTTATGGATTAAATGTCCTTTCCGTGGCGGCAATTGTACGTAATAAAGTTCGGGGCGATGTGGCAACGGAATTTAAAGATGAGGACCGCAAAATTGATATATTGGTGCGTCTGAGAGAGGAAGATAAACAAAGTATTGATGATCTGCGGCGCTTGGTCATTAATCCGGGCGCTGAGCGGCCAATTTCCTTACAGGCGGTTGCCGATATCCGCGTCAATGAAGGACCGTCGGAAATCAGAAGGATTGATCAGCAGCGTACGGCTATAATTACTGCCAATATAGCGCCTGGCGCCGATTTAAAAACAGTCAGCCAGAAAATATATGATGCAATTGGCAGGCTTAATATTCCCAGTGATTTTGCTTTCGAGATTGCCGGTCAGAATAAGGAAATGGAAACATCTTTGAACAGCCTGATGATGGCATTGGCGTTGGCTATTTTTTTAGTTTATATAGTAATGGCCTCCCAGTTTGAATCATTAATTCATCCGTTTATCATTATTTTTACCATTCCATTGGCTATGATTGGTGTATTCATTTTTCTTTATATTTTCGGCATACCTTTGAGTATTGTGGTTTTTCTTGGAATGATTATGCTGGCGGGTATCGTTGTAAATAATGCGATTGTATTAGTGGATTATATCAATCATCTCCGGGCAAGCGGGTTGGAAAAAATCCAGGCGATCATTCAGGGCGGGCAGGTGCGTTTGCGTCCCATATTGATGACAACCGCAACCACAGTGCTTGGATTATTGCCCATGGCGCTCGGAATGGGTGATGGAGCCGAAATTCGCACACCGATGGCTATCACGGTAATTGTCGGTTTAATAACATCAACCATCTTAACCTTAGTGGTAATACCTACGGTTTATGCTCTGGTTGATCGTAAAAACTAATTTAATAGTAAGCGGGTGATTTCATGGATCATACACAGGATGCTTCAAATTTAAAATTTGGTGTCTTAAGCCGATTTTCTTTAAACAGGCCTATCACAGTGTTGATGACGCTGCTGGCTTTGCTGGTGGTTGGCTATATTGCCTACACACAGATTGCCGTAGAGTTGATGCCCGCCGGATTTACGCCGCCATTTTTGGGTGTGTGGACGCCTTATCCCAATGCCAATCCGGAAGAAGTTGAGCAATTAATCGCCCGGCCTGTGGAAGAAATGATCCGCACTATTCAAGGGGTTCAGCGGGTGTCTACAAACAGCCGTTCTAATGGCTGCTGGACCTGGATAGAATTTGCTCAAAGCACCGATATGGATGTGGCTTATGCCCAGCTTCGTGATCGTATGGAAAGAGTTAAACCGGAATTGCCCGATGATGTGGAACGGTTCTACCTGAGAAAATGGAGTGATGATGATGAACCCATTTTATGGATTGCAATGAGTTATGAAGGCCATCTGGAAGATCCGTACCTGCTTGTTGAAAACCTGATAAAGAAACCGCTGGAGCGTATTGATGGTGTAGCGAATGTGGAAATTTGGGGCGCGGATGAAAAATCAATTCAAATAGAGGTTAATCAGGACGCGATAAAAGGGTATAAAATTAATTTTTATGAAGTGATTCAAAAATTACGCAGTGATAATTTTGCTATTTCTTCCGGGCATGTCCGATCCGGAGGACATAAAATATTTGTACGCTCTGTTGGTAAATTTCGAAGTCTCGATGAAATCCGCAATATCCCTATAAAAGGAACCAATATTTTTCTTAAAGATATTGCCGACGTAAAATACGATTTTCCCGAGGAAAACTGGATTCAGCGCCATAATGGGAAACAGGCTATTCAATTGGGCATTTATAAAGAATCAATTGCTAATACAGTGGAATTATGTGAAGCGGTTGAGACAAAATTTAATGAAGATATAAAAATGGATCCCCGCCTAAGTATGCTTGAAGTAGATATTCTTTTTAATCAGGGTGATTTTATAAAGGAATCCATTGATAATTTAAAAAATGCGGCTGTTTGGGGCGGTGTTTTTGCTTTTCTGGTGATCTATTTCTTTTTACGGCGATTCAGAATGAGTATTCTTTTGAATCTGGCTATCCCGTTATCCATTATGGTAAGTATGACGGTTCTTTACTTTATCGGCTGGACGATGAATTTAATTACTATGGTTGGCCTGATGATTTCCATCGGTATGGTGGTTGATAATTCCATTGTTGTTTTGGAAAATATTTATCGGCGGCGCACGGAAGGTATGGATAGAAAAAAAGCTGCCGGTGTGGGCGCCAGTGAAGTCTCTCTGGCAATAACCATGGCCACTTTTACCAGTATTGTAGTTTTTCTGCCGCTTATTTTAATGAGCTCGGATGCAGGATTTAAATTCTACATGCTGCGCATCGGACTGCCTGTAATTTTTGCGCTGCTGGCCTCACTGGTTGTCGCCATGATTTTTATACCTTTGGCAGCCAATAAAATAGTAAGCAAAAAACAAGTAAAAGAACCTGAAATCATTAAAAAACTTGATACTATTTATCAAAAAATATTAGCCTGGAGTCTTGGCCATCGACTGGAAACATTTATCATTTTAATCATGATCTTTTATTCTATGATGTTTGCGATTGAAAATGTCGCTTCAACGGAAAGTCTGGAAGGCAATATTAATGATTTTCATTTACGGATGGAATTGCCGGATAATTATACACTTGAGGATGCCGGCCGCATTGTAAAAATGGTTGAAGATACTATAATGTCCAAAGCGGATCTGTATCAGGTACGGGCGCTGGACGCTGGTTATAGAGAGACTTTTGCCAGGGTTCGCGTGTTTCTTATTCCGGAAGAAACTAAAGCATGGTACCAGGCAATCATCGAAGGCACCGCTGAATTTATTGGTATTGATATGAATATACCCATGTCCAGAGATTCCGTCATCGAAGATGTGAAACGCCGGATTCCGGAAATGCCCGGCGTAAAAATAAGAACTTCCTGGCGCCGGCAAAGCGGTGATGAATCATCCATCGCTTTAAGTTTATATGGTGATGATACCAGAAAATTAGCCGAATTATCCGAAGAGGTTGAGCGTCGTTTATCAGGTATCCCGGAAATTGTAAGTGTGGAAACCGATCGGGAAAAAGGCGAAAATGAAATTCAGGTGATTGTAAACCGGGAACAGGCTAAAAAATATGGGATCAATCCCAGAACGATTTCAGGTACCGTGATGTATGCCCTGCGGGGTATTCAGCTGCCCAAATATCAAACGGAAAATAAAGAAATAGATATGACCATCCAGTTAAAAGAAGAAGATCGTGAAACCCTTCAGCAATTAAAGAACATTACATTTTTTTCGACCAACGGAAAGGAAATTCCGCTGGCAGCCGTAGCAGATTTTTTCATTAAAAAAGGTTTCGGTGAAATTCATCGTGAGGACGGCAAAACCTATCTTTCCATACAGGCTAATACCACCGAAAAAAATCTGGGTATGATATATGCAAAAGTGGATAAGGCAATGGCCGGATTTGAAATGCCCTACGGGTATAAATGGACGAAAGGCCAGCGCTTTAATCGTATGGAAGAAAGCGACGACAGCATGTTTTTTGGCATCATTATGTCGATTACATTTGTTTTTTTGTTGATGGGTATTTTATTTGAATCATTTGTATTGCCGCTTTCGGTGATAATCGCCGTACCATTTTCATTTGTAGGCGCTTACTGGATGCTCTATATAACCGATACGCCTTTAGACCTCATGAGCCGGATTGGATTTATCATCCTTATTGGTATTGTGGTGAATAATTCAATCGTTTTGATCGATTTGGTCAATCGGCTGCGCAAAGAAGGATTTGCCCGTTTTGACGCTTTAATGGAAGCCGGGTACAAGCGTTTTCGTCCCATCCTGATGACTGCTTTTACGACCATCGGCGGACTTATACCCATGGCGGTTGGCAATGCAAAAATGATTGGGATGTCCTATGCACCAATGGGAAGAACCATTATTGGGGGACTAATATTTTCGACCTTTGTTTCTCTGGTGGCTGTGCCCTGGGCTTATACTATTTTTGATGATATGCGTAATTATTTTAAACGAATAGTCGGCGGAATTTTATTACGTAAAAAGAAATTACCGGATATGCCAGCCGATATTATTGCAGGCAAATGAAGAATATATTTGAAATAGCCTGATACCTGTATCAGGCTTTTTTGATACCATTAAATTATTGATGAGAAAATACAGAAAACAATCCGTCTTTACCCACATTCAAACGATCTTTTCTTTAACCCAATTTTCCAGTCCGCCGCTTATGATTAATTCCTGAGCGGCAAGGCCAATCGGGGCTATCGTGTACTCTTTCTCTTCAACTTCTATTTTAGACTTTCTAAAATCAATCTCTGCCTGTAAGCCTGTTTTAACAGTCAGAGACTGACTGCCATATTTTTCTTTTAAATGGTTTACCAATTGCGGGCATTCGATCACTAAGAAGCCGTTATTAAGTGCATTTCGTTTGTATGTTTCACTGAATGATCCGGCAATGACTAATTGCAAACCTTTGTACTTTAGGGCCGTAGCCGCCTGTTCCCGTGAACTGCCCGTGCCAAAATTAAATCCGCCAATTAATATATTTCCTTTCTTTGTGATTTTAGCAAATTCAGGATCATAATTTTCCATGACCACTTCAGCCTGTCTCTCCGGTGTAATGTTATCCTGGTAGGTATATTTTCCCGAATAAATGCCATCGGTGTTCAAATTATCCTGAAAGCAGAAAATTATTTCGCCGGTCATTTTTTCAGTAAATCCTTGCATGATCGTTACCTCTGGCTGAACACTCTTTTTTGCTTTATTAAGTTCAATTTTACCGACTGGCCTAGGATTATCATATGTAAATGGACTGGTAATTTTTCCGGCAATCGCGGAGGCAGCCACAACTGCAGGTGAAGCTAAGTAGGCCAGCGCGTTCTTTGAGCCCATTCGTCCTTTAAAATTGCGATTGGTGGCGGAAATGCCAATCTCGCCGTCTTTAAGTAAGCCTGCGCCCAGACCGATACAAGGACCGCATCCGGGAGGCAGGGCAATAGCGCCGGCATTGATTAATGCCTGCCAGTCGCCGCGTTGCTCGCTTTCTCTCTGGACTTCATCTGATGCGGCGGCGATGTAAAATTCAACGCCATCAGCCACTTTTTTACCTTTAACAACCTGGGCAGCCTGGACAAGATCTTCCAGACGGCTGTTGACGCAGGATACCAGATAAGCTTTATCTATCTTAACATTTTCTTTGTCAATATCAGACACGGATTTCATCACTTTGACCGAATTGGGTCCCGAAACATACGGGCGGATACTGTCCAATTCCAGCGCAATGGTTTTTACATAAAAAGCATCCGGATCAGCCTGAGGAACTGCGTTTTTCAGTTGATTAATTTTTTCGCTATTTAAGCGGGGATGGTAACCTTTGGCGTCGGCGTCGGATGGCACGCCAGCCGGTCCGCGCTTTTCAATGTAAGCGGCTCTTTTTTCCAGCCACTCAATGGTTTTAGAATCAATCGGAAATACGCCGGCCAAAGCGCCCCATTCTGTGGTCATATTGGCGATGGTCAGTCTCTGATCAATTGATAATCCGCTGATCCCGTCACCGCTAAACTCGATAGCATGATTCAAGACTTCATCGTTGTTAAAGAATCCGGCTAAAGTGATGATGACATCTTTGCCGGTAACGCCGGGTTTCAATTTTCCGTTTAAGGTTACTTTTGCCACGGGCGGTATCTGCCACCAGGTTCGGCCGGTAGCCCAGATAGCCGCGGCGTCCGTCCGGACAATGGGCGTTCCCAAACAACCCAGTCCTCCGTACATATTGGAATGACTGTCCGAAGCCACAACCATCGAACCCGGAAAAGCATAACCCTCTTCTATCATAATCTGATGCCCGATACCGCGGCCGGCAGGATAAAAATCGCAGCCCATAGCCTTGGAGAACGCTTCAATCTTCCGATACTTTTCCAAATTTTCCGGACTTTTATCCTGAATGTTATGATCCAGTGTGTGAACAACCTGCCTTGGATTGGCCATTTTTGTCGCGCCGATACTCTTAAATTTTGGAATCACAGCCCCGGTGTTATCGTGGGTCATTACATAGGCCGGCTTAATACTGAGATAATCGCCGCCATGAACAGCAGCCTGTTCATCCAATCCTACGGCAAATTGTTGAGCAATCTTTTCAATCAGGTTTTGTGGCATAAAACTCCATCCTTTGTTTTCAAATATCATTGGATTGGAAATTTAACAAATTGCATTCAGACTTCAAATAATGATTATGCGTGAAATACTTTTCATTGAAAAAAATTAGATATTAATGTCAAATCCGGTTAAATTCCCTGTTACTTATTTATTTTTAAAGGTTTAAGATGAAAGCAACGGCCATTGCCCATTCCAACATTGCTTTGGTTAAATACTGGGGGAAACGAAACGGCGCTTTAAATTTACCCGCGGTCGGTTCCATATCAATTACACTCGATGCGTTGAGCACCACGACCAACGTAGAATTTGTGCCCGGTCTGAATAAAGACCAGTTATTTCTTAATGATATACAGGTTGAGGGCAAAGAACAGATACGTGTGCAGAATTTTATGAATTTAGTTCGCAGGGAATCCGGAATTAAAAACTACACTGTGATTAAAAGCGGGAATAACTTTCCAACGGCCGCCGGTCTGGCGTCATCAGCCTCTGCTTTTGCCGCGCTGGCGCTGGCTGGAACGACAGCAGCCGGATTAAAAGTGACGAAGAAAGATTTAACCATTCTTGCCCGAATTGGTTCGGGATCAGCCGCACGGTCGATATTTGGCGGATTTGTTGAAATGCATAAAGGAATTTACAAAAATGGCAGCGATGCTTTTGCCGAGCCGCTTGCAGATGAAAACTATTGGGATTTAAGGGTGCTGATAGCGGTGACCTCGGAGAGTAAAAAGAAAATTGGCTCGACCGACGGCATGACCCAATCAAAAAAAACCTCGCCCTATTACAGGAACTGGATAGCCGCTTCACCAAAAGATCTGTCCGGTATGCGTGCTGCAATCAAGCAAAAAAATTTTACTAAACTGGGTGAAATTAGTGAATTCAGCTGTCTTAAAATGCATGCGCTGGCTCTGGCTACCACTCCGGCTCTGATTTATTGGAATGGAACCACGGTGGATGGTATGCATTTGATTCGTGAACTCAGGGGGAAGGGAAGCGAGGTTTATTTTACAATCGATGCCGGCCCGCAGTTAAAAGCAATCTGCCAGGCGAAAGATGAACATAAAATTAAAAGAGAACTGGAAGCGCTGCCGGGCGTTGTAAGGGTAATTTCCACTAAAATTGGCGGTCCTGCCCGCATTATTGGAGAGAGTGTGTGATTACGGCGAACGCTCCTGGTAAGATGATTCTGATTGGCGAATATGCTGTACTGAACGGCGCCAAAGCGCTGGTGTGTGCGATGGATTGCAATGCTTTTGTCAAGGTCTATCCATCGGATTCCAATCAATTTAAAATTGCTGCGCCGTCGTTATCGATTCCATTTATACCGTTCAGTATATATTTAAATAAGCAGGTGGAGTTTGGAACATCCTTGCAGGATGATACACTTAAAAAATTGACTTTTTTTAAAATTGTCTTTGAAGAGTTTAATAAAATAGTTCAATTGAAAGGCCGTCAATTAGAGCCTGTAACGATTGAGATTAATACCGATGAATTTTACTCGGCCAGTGGTGCTCATAAATATGGATTCGGTTCCAGCGCCGCCATGACCGTCGCCCTCATCCAGGCGCTATTGACCACAGTTGATTTGCAGAATGCTTATACAAAGCCTGGTTTTTTTCAGATGGCTTTCCACGCGCATCGTAAAGCGCAGGGTAATCTGGGCAGCGGTATTGATATCGCAGCCAGCGTTTACGGCAATGTGTTGACGTATCAATTGGGTGATGAAAAAGGGATACCAGCCGGCTACGGGCGGCCTGTCCATCGCTGGAAAGAGTTATATGTCATTCCCATTTGGGCGGGTCATTCCACATCGACACGCAAAATGGTGCGCAGCGTGGATGCCTTAAAAATATCTTCGCCGAAAGTCTTTGACAGGATTATGGCTGAATTAATCCACTGTTCTGAAAATGGCTGCAGCAGTTATGTTAAAAAAGACAAGGCGGTGTTTTTTGATTGTATTCACGCCTTTAATAAAATTCTTACTAATTTAGGCAGCGAAAGCAATACGCCAATTGTATCCGAAGCTCACCAGGAGTTGATCCATCTAATTTCAGGTGTTGATGCGGTTTATAAACCATCCGGCGCCGGAGGCGGGGATATCGGTGTAGCTTTTTGCGATTCAGTGGACGCGGTGGAAAATGTAAGACGAAAATTGAATAGCAGCCAGTTTCGGATTTTGGATTTTAATATTGCAAATGTTGGCATGTCCGTCAGTAAAAATAATGGGTAAATGAGAGCCCAAACAAACTAAGGATTCAAATTATATATGAGTTCAAAGAAAATTAATTCCCGGATTTCTGGTTTTTATAAAAAGTCGATTACTGAACGTTTAAAATTTTTGCTGGATGAAAATATTCTCAGTGAGCAGGACTATCAATTATTTATGAGCGGCAGTCAACTGCTCAAATCTTCTGATGCGGATAAAATGATTGAAAATGTAATCGGAGTTTTTGGTTTGCCCTTTGCGCTGGGTTTTAATTTTATGATAAATGGAAAAGATTATATTATTCCTATGGTAGTGGAAGAGCCGTCGGTTGTAGCGGCGGTAAGCGCGGCGGCAAAGGTAATCCGCGATGGCGGCGGTTTTATCTCAGAAACAATGGAAACACTTTTAGTCGGGCAGATTCAACTGGTTGGCATTGAGGATATGGAAAAAGCTAAACAGGCAGTATTGGACAAAAAAGCAGAAATTATGCGAATAGCCGATGACGTTCATCCGGAAATTGTTCAGTTTGGCGGCGGCGCCCGCGATCTGGAAGTACGCGTTATTCAGGCCGAAGATCAGGAAATGATGATCGTTCAGCTTTTGGTGGATACGGTTGATGCCATGGGCGCCAATTTAGTAAATACTATGTGTGAAGCAATCGCCGAAACATTGGAAGAACTCAGCGGTGGAAAAGCTTTTTTAAAAATACTATCCAATCTGGCCGACCGCTCGCTGGTTAAAGTGAAATGCAGAATCCCTCTCGAATCGCTGGCCGGCAAAGGCTTTTCAGGCGAACAGGTTCGGGATGGAGTGATATTGGCCTATAAATTTGCCGCAGCCGATCCGTATCGCGCGGCTACGCATAACAAAGGCATTATGAACGGTATTGATCCGGTGGTAATTGCGACCGGCAATGACTGGCGTGCGGTCGAGGCTGCTGCTCATGCCTACGCGGCTAAAGATGGAAAATATACGTCATTGACCAAATGGTACGCAGATGAAAACGGCGATTTGACAGGCGAGATTGAATTACCAATACGGGTTGGGATTGTTGGCGGTTCTCTGCAAAGTAATCCAAGTGCGCCTATAGCCCGGCGCATTTTAAATATCGAGTCATCCCGGGAATTAATGGATGTATTGGGCGCCGTTGGATTAGCTCAAAATTTTGCAGCTATTCGCGCTTTGGCTACAGAGGGAATTCAACGGGGACATATGAGTCTGCATGCGCGCAGTGTCGTTCAGGCTGCCGGCGCTCCCAATGAAATTTTTGAGCAGGTTGTGCAGGAATTGATTAAATCCAAAGATATTAAAATTCCCAGGGCCAAAGAGATCATTGAGAAGATTACATCAAAAAAACAAAGTGTTGAATCAACGTCTTATACTGATGGACTATCAAGTTCATTTGGTAAAATTATTCTATTCGGTGAACACGCCGTTGTCTATGGCAGTCATGCCATTGCAGCGCCGATTCCTAACGCCATGCAAGCCAGAATATCAAAGCCAGTCCACAAAGGATTAAACCTTTTTATCCCGGAATGGCAAATTGATGAACAAATTGAAATGCAGGGGGAAAGTCATCCCTCTATTCACAATGCACTTGTGATGATTCTTAACGAATTGGATCTGAATAAAGAGGATATGAAAATTGAAGTGTATCCGCACATCCCGACAGCCGTGGGATTAGGCGGTTCAGCTTCAATGGCTGTGGCAATTATCCGGGCGCTGGATAAATTTTTTAATAAAAATCTCTCGGATGAACAGGTTAATGAACTGGCGTTCAAGTCGGAGACTATTTTTCACGGCACCGCATCCGGCATTGATAACACTTTAGCCACTTATGGTAAATTTATGCTGTTTAAAAAAGGCAGTCCTCCGTTTATGAAAAATCTTGTAGTTAAAAATCCAATCCGGTTTGTTATTGGATTAACTGGTGTTGAAGGATTAACCGTTCAAACCGTTGGCCGGGTTCGTGAATTATGGCAATCCAACAAATCCCGTTACCAGCATATTTTTGATGACATTGACCATATTGTTATGCAGGCGGTTGAAGCAATTGAAAAAAATGATTTAGCTGAACTGGGCAATCTTATGGATATTAATCAGGGATTACTAAATGCGCTGCAGGTATCGGGTCCGGAAATTGAACAGCTTGTGCATATTGCCCGCGCTCATGGGGCATTGGGATCAAAATTAACCGGTGGCGGCGGCGGCGGTGCAGTAATCGCTTTGTGTCCGGCAGCCGAGGATAAAGTCATGCAGGCGATGCATGAAGCCGGTTTTAAATCGTTTACAACGGTTATTGAATAGCATGTTTTAGATAAGATAATAAAAGGAAAAAACACTGTATCAATTATTATTTAAAGAAAAATCGGATGGTTTAATTAACCAGATGATCCGTTACAGCATATCCGGAGCTATAGCATTTTCGATCGATATGGCGCTCCTTTTTATTCTTACTGAATTTACCCGATGCAATTATCTGGTCGCTGCAGTGATTAGTTTTTCCATTGGAATGTTGATTGTTTACTTGCTTAGCATAAGCTGGGTTTTTCCCAATCGATCCATAAAAAGCAGGCAAAAGGAAATTTGGATATTTGTATTAATCGGCGTTATCGGACTTGGTCTAAATGAGGTAATTATCTGGTCTTTTACAGAATTCGCCAATTTCCATTATATGGCGTCTAAGTTGATTTCCACAGCAATTGTGTATTTTTGGAATTTTTTTAACAGAAAATATCTTCTTTTTAATTGATGGTCGGATTAATTCCAATGATAAATCGATCGTTTGCATTATTAAAAAAACAGAGGAATAAATGAGCAGTAAAGACAAAATCGTTTCATTTGAAGATGAATTATTAATTCTGGTTGATGAATACGATAACGAAATAGGTTTTGATACAAAAGATATTTGTCACAACAATTCCGGAATTTTGCATCGTGCGTTTTCCATTTTTGTTTTTAATGATAAAAATGAATTATTGCTTCAACAGCGCAGCTCCGAAAAGCGATTATGGCCATTATTCTGGTCAAACAGCTGCTGCAGTCATCCACGTAAAGGGGAGACGTATGAGTATGCCACCGCCCGCAGGCTGAAAGAAGAATTGGGTTTAACTATAAAGCTGACCTATTTATATAAGTTTCAATACCAGGCAAAATATAAAAATGAAGGATCAGAAAACGAGCTTTGTTCGGTGTATATAGGAAAATCAAACGTTATGCCTGTTGTTAACGAGACGGAAATTGCAGAATGGAAATATATATCCATTGATACACTGGATGCAGAGCTGTTAAAAAATCCGAATGCCTTTACGCCATGGTTTAAGATGGAATGGAAGGAATTGAAAATAAAGTATATGGTTCAAATTCTGGCTCTGTAAAAATTTAGGGATACTATTTATTAATATTTACAGAGTGTGCATTTTACAATCGCTTTGTAAGTGTTGCCGTATTATTTGAGGTTATCGGCAATTTCTAAATTAAAGAATGATAGCATGGGTGTGCTGGAATAGTGCATAAATCAGACTAATCATAATACCTTTTTTTAACACTCTACTTTTTATATTCCGGTAATTATCAAATCGATGCGTTTTAGGAAACTTTACTTGCTGCAAATTTAAGCTGCCGATAACTTTAGCTCATTTTAGTCACATATAAACAATGACCATTTGGTTTTATCCAATAATCATGCTCCAATAATCTTCACCAGTACTCTTTTGCGCCGGCGGCCATCAAATTCGGCGTAATAAATCTGTTCCCACGGTCCAAAATCAAGTTCTCCATTTGTAATGGCCACGACAACTTCACGCCCCATCACCTGACGTTTTAAGTGGGCATCGCCATTATCCTCACCGGTTCGGTTGTGGCGATAATGCGAAATGGGTTCATGCGGTGCCAGTTTTTCCAGCCAGTCATCATAATCCTGGATCAGGCCGCTTTCTGCATCGTTAATATAAACGCTGGCAGTAATATGCATCGCATTAACCAGACACAGTCCCTCCTTTATACCGGATTCAGCCAGACACTTATCAACTTCGCTGGTGATATTAATATAATCTCTTCGTGCGCTGGTATTAAACCATAATTCTTTGCGATAGGATTTCACTTTCAACTCCTAATTGAATTTAATTTCAACAACAATTGATGTTATAAGAATTTAAAAAAAATGATATTTTGTGCAAGAAATTATAGCAATATTGGAAACATTACTGTTAAGATTACCGGGTCTTAAATGGATTTACCACTCTTTTAATCCGACAAAATTGTCAGATATTTAGGCTAACTTGCTAAAATTGTAGCGCTGGAAATAAAAAAAATCGTATAAAACGCCGAAAATAGTGGGTTTGAGGGCTTTTTTTCTCACTTTTTTCTTGCTTTTGTTATAGGAAGTAGTGATATTTACAAAGCACTAATTAAGGCTATAAACCGATTTAACTCATTTTTAACATTTTTTACAATCAGGAGGTTATACATTATGACAAAACAAGAATTAGTTGCACAGATGGCTGCAGATGCAAAAATTTCAAAAAAAGCCGCTGAAGATGCATTAAATTCTTTTATCGGTTCCGTAAAAAAAAGCTTGGGTAAAGGAAAAGCTGTTTCTCTGATTGGTTTTGGTACTTTTAACGTTTCAAAAAGAAACGCAAGAAAAGGACGCAACCCTCAGACCGGTGCAGAAATAAATATTCCTGCCCGCACAGTGCCTGTATTTAAGGCTGGTAAAGGTTTAAAAGACGCTGTTTAACTATTTTTTTTCTATTAAGGCAGGTCTAATCCTGCCTTTTTTATTTCTGTTATATTCCGACAAATATATATTTTCATACCAGTTCAGTGTTGAGGATTCGTTTAACGTCTTCAGAATTTTTCAGTATTACTTTTTTCCTTTTTATGCAAGTGTTATATTTATGCACAATGAAATTTTACAAAATATGAGAAAAGGCAACTTCTGTCACAATTTACTCGTTTATTAAAAGTAGATAAAATGAGGAAATGAAAATGATAAAATTACTTGCTTTAATATCTGTATTAATTCTGATCGCTTGTAATGCCAGTATTAATGAATCTTTCTACTTGAATGATGGTGAAACCAAAAATGGCGATATACTCTGTATAAATGGCAGCATCAACATTGGTAATAATTGTAAAGTAATGGGAGGATGTAAAGCAGTTAATGGTTCCATTAAAATAGGCAGGAATAGTATAGTAGGAGATATCCAATCTGTTAATGGTCCGGTTTCCATTGAAAATAATAGTACGATTAAAGGTGATATCACTGCGGTAAATGGTGAAATACAGACCAGCGACGGCGTCAATGTTTTAGGTGATGTTACCTCTGTAAACGGAAATATAATTCTCGAAAATACTAAAGTTGCCAAAAATGTGGAAACTGAAAATGGAGATATTACATTAACTGAATCGACAGTTGTAGAAAAAGATATTTTAATTAAAGGAAAAAGTAAATGGTCGGATGAGAAACGTCGTGTCGAAATTCGACTTGAAAGAGGCGCTCAGGTTAACGGTGATATTAATGTAAAAGATGAAGGAATCGATGTTACAATTTTTTTAAGCAGTGATAGTAAGATTATGGGCGATGTCATTAATGCAGAAATTATATATGAATAAATCTACAACAGGATTAATCTAACAAAAAAATATCTTTCAGATATTTAAAACTATTTATTTCTTTATATTTGCCATTTTTATTAATAATAGGTTCGATATCAACCTTCCATGTATTTTTATAGGGTATATGTATAGCATACATATTATTACGCAGGGCAGGATTAATATCTGATTTTGGGCTGTTGCCGACCATACAGGTTTCATTGGATTGCCAGTTCTCAGCAGAGAGCAGTTTGGCATATGCAGCATCGTCTTTCTCATCTAAAATAAAATATTTCACAACAAATTGTACCAGACCGGATTTTATAATTTTAGATTCCTGTTCTTGCTGATCGCCTTTGGTTAAAATATATAATTCATACTTATCACTTAATTGCCTCATTAAATCTGCGACGTGTTCAAATAATTTAGGTTTTTTGAGTTTATGAGAATTAAATTCATCAATAATAAAATTCAATTCTTTGTGATTCAGCTTATTTGAAAGTTCGAATTGTTTGAATAGTTCTTTTAGAATAAATATAAAGTTAAAACTGCCGTAGCCCAGCTCTTTCACCACTTTTATTTCCAGCTCGTCAAAAGCTTTCTCCACTTGCGATCGATTGACGCCTTGCTTCTCAGCCAGATTATAAAAATCGTTCGCAGCTTTCAGATAATATATATTATTTTCCCAAAGGGTATCGTCAGCATCAAAAATTATGTGTTTAATTTGTTTCATATGTTGTAAATATTTTATCATTAATTGACACAATCAAAATAGCTAATTCACATGTAGGATTCAAATATACATTTTATTTTATAAAAATAAATTTAAACAAATTGACTTTTTGATAAACAACTTTTAAATTCAACAAACATTCCCTAATCAATTAATCCTGGAGGACTATTAGTTATGAAGAAATTATTCTTCTTACTCATTATCTGTTTAGTAGCATTGTCACTAACATTTTGCGGACAACAGAAACCGGCAGAAGAACCTGCTGTAGAAACAGAGACAATGGAAGCTGCAGCCGCTGATACAGGCGTTGTAGCAGATTCAGTTGAAGCTGAAGCACCTGGTGTTGAGGAAACTGAATAAGGAAAGCTTTAGGTAATTGTATTTACCGCTCAAAACAGGATGTTTGATGAGCCCCTTAAATTGGGGCTTTTTTTTTGTTTTTTATTAATCAAATTGCGATCAGTCTTTTTTTTGCCGTTTACGTCTATTTGTCTAAATATTATACACTAATAAATTGTTTTAACAAATCTCTCCATTTTCTTCCTTTAATTACAAAATTTTATTGAAATTGTTTACCACAAAGTAAATTAATTCTCGGGTTTTTTGTACAATTTGTCAACTGAACAAATATTGATCGGAATGCGGCTTTTTTTTAATTAGTACCGGACGCTGGTTTTCCAACTTAACCATATAAAAAACAAATATATAATCAATGTTCATGTGTATTTATCTTAATTTTAATTGCTTTATCGCGAAAAGAACGACTAAATTATCTAAAGAATATTTTTAGTAAGCCGAAACTCAATATATAATAAACAGGGAAAATAAACCTTGTAGAAAATAAAACCCTTAATTTAAACCAAACAAAGGAGAATTTGTTATGGGTCAGCAACAACTTTTACTTATCATCTTGAGTGTTATCATCGTTGGTATCGCTATTGCAGTTGGTATTAACATGTTCCAGACGAACGCTGTTGATTCTAACCGTCAAGCGCTTATCAGTGATGTAACTAACTTGGGCGCAAAAGCTCACCGGTATTGGAGAACTCCAACCTCTTTAGCAGGTGGTGGCCAGGATTTTGAAGGATTTTATCTGACACCGAAAGAAGCTGAAAACGCAAACGGCGTATTTCGTGTTGAAGACACTGAACCTACTGATGCATCAACTATCACAGCCGATACATCTGCCAGCGCAAAGACAAAAATTGGCGATGGAACATCTGTAATTTATATAATCGCATCTGGTGTGGAATTGGGTGATGATGGTACCAATCAGGTTAAGGTATATGCAACAGTTAATGGACAACAAGTAGTAACAGCGGTACTTAACTAAACTTATACCGGTCCGGTTTATATCTTAAAGGATAGTAATTATAAGAAAATAAGTTATAAGACGGTGAAACGATGTAAACGGGACGGTTTTTATAGAAGATCGTCCCGTTTTTTTTGAAAGTAAGAAAGTAATAAAATGGCTGAATTTAGAATAACTGGCAAATCTATCAATGGTAAACCCATAAAGGGTATTATTAGTGCGGATACGCCTGCGGAAGCAAAAAAACGCGTAAACCAAATGGCCAAAGCCCGTAATTTTACGGTTACATCCCTTGAAAAACGTAAGGTTTTTATATACAAAATAAAGAAAGCAGACGGTAATCTGATTTCCGGTGAGCAGAAAGCGTTTACTAAAGAAGAGCTGAAGGGCGCTTTGACCAGCCTTGGTTATGAGGTTGTAAGCGTTCAATCGAAATTACTTGATTTTACTATGAAACCGCCAATGGGCGAAGTGGTTACTTTTGTGCGATTAAGCGCTGATCTTCTAAAAGAAAAATTGCCTTACAATGAAGTGTTGCAGCTTTTGGGGAATGATATTCAAAATACGGCCCTAAGAGAATCGATCAAACAAATTAATAATGATCTAAGCAAAGGTGTGGACAGCGAGGAAGCCTTTATCAAGCAGGAAAGAATTATAGGCAAGTTTACAGCAAAAATGTTAGGACTGGCTTCTAAAAGTGGTAACATGGTTGATATTTACACAAGTACAGCCAAATTTCTTGAGCGGAGGGCACAGTTTAAAAAAGACTTAAGAAGCGCTCTGATCATGCCTGTGGTAACCCTGGTGATTTTAGCATTTACGGTGTTTTATTATGTAGCTTATATATTTCCGGAAACGGCATTATTGTTTAAAAAATTAGGTAATGAGTTACCTCCCATGACCGCGAAAACGCTCATACTAAGCGAGTGGTTAACATCAAATATGCTTTACATATCTGTGATAATTTTAGGTATCGTGGGAGCAATTGGTTATTGGCTTAGTACGCCAAAAGGTAAATTTATTAAAGACCAGTATATTTTAAAAGTACCAATGATTGGCGCATTGATTCATAAAACAGGAATTGAAATTTTTTGTCGTGTGTTTAACGCGCTATACAGCGGTTCGGGGGAGAACGTTGATGCTATCAAAATTGCCGCTGAAGCCTGCGGAAACCAATATATGGAATCGCAGATAAAAACAATAGCTATCCCTATGATGCTTAGTAAGGGTAAGGGGCTTGTAGAAGGATTTACTGCTTCGGGAGTATTTACTGATACGGCGTTATCCCGTTTTCACTCCGGCGCTGAAACAGGTACAGTAAAAAAATCTGCCCAGCAGATTGCCAATTATTATGAAAATGAGACCGTATACAAGCTTAAGAATATTATCGATTTTGTTCAATTAGCCATTGCAATGATAATTATGGTAGTTATTACAGCGCTAACTTTAATCTCATCTGAAGCCGCATTGATAAAACCAAAAACGCCAAATTAAAAACCGGGGTATTAAAAAGGAAGATTTAAGTATATGGCAGTACAGGAAGTTGCAGACAAATTAGCGAAAACCCTGCTCTACAAGGGTGTGGTTGAAAAAGACCTTATTGTCAGGGCATTAAAAATCCGTAATCATGAGGATCCTGCCAAGAGAAGAAGTCTTGCGCAGATTCTGGTTAAGGATTGCGAAATTGACCACGACAAGATCTTTGTTGAGGTGAAAAATTTATATGGTTTTCGGGAAATTACCTATAACGGGGAGCCCTTAAATGGCAACCGTGTCCAGTTTATTAAAAAAATGTTTGAAATTATTCCCGATGCTCTGCAAAAACAGCTCCGTGAAAATTCTATTCTGCCTTTCCGCTATGACGAGAACCGTCCGGAAAAATTAATCATTATTGCTGCGGATCCAACCGACAGACTGGGTCCATTTCTGGCAAGAACCCTTGGCGTTAAGCGTTATGAAGTCTGTTATATGCGCAAAAGCGCACTGGACAACCTATTCCAACAGATTTTCCCTCAGGAAAATGAGTTTTTAAAGGAACTTAAAAACGATGAAGTTGAGTTTGAAGTCGGTGAAATTGAAGATGAAGCTTCTGTTGATGAAGAAGCTATTGAGAATGAAATTAACAAAAGCATGCTTACCAACCTTGTTGAAGGTATGCTTGTAGAGGCGGTTCGCAAGGGTGCAAGTGATATTCATATGGTTCCTATAGATTCGAAGAATACTGAAATTAGCATGCGTGTCGATGGTAAATTACGTCGTTGGGGTAGCCAGGAAGGTATCCGGCCGGAAGCTCTGGCAGCCGTTGTTAAAGATCGTTCAAAAAATGTTGACCGATTTGAAAGAGAAATGGCCCAGGATGGATTTATCCAGAGAAAAATCGACGGTCATATGATTCGTTTCAGGGTATCGGTAATTCCTATTGTGGCCAAGCAGTTCCAATTTAAGATGGAAAGTATTGTTATTCGTATTCTCGATGACCGTAAGGTTATTACCGATCTCGATAAACTCGGTTTCCATGGTAATGCAAAAAAATTCTTTATAAAGTCTATTGAAAAACCACAGGGTATGATCATTGTAACCGGGCCGACAGGTAGTGGTAAATCGACTACATTGATCGCAGCGCTTAGTTATATTATTAATCCGGAAATTAATGTGCTAACTGTAGAAGATCCTGTGGAATATATTATCAAAGGAGCGCGTCAGTTAAAGATCAGTCATAAAATGACCTTTGAATTAGCCTTACGCGCTATATTGCGGCATGACCCTGATGTTGTTATGGTGGGTGAGATTCGTGATAAGGAAACAGCAGAAATGGGTATCAAACTGGCGAATACCGGTCACTTAACTTTTTCCACTCTTCACACGAATGACGCACCCAGCGCTGTATCCCGTTTGTTTAAAATGGGCGTCGAAACATTTCTGATTGCCTATGCTATTAATATCATTATTGCCCAGCGATTAATCCGCAGGTTATGTGAAAATTGTAAAGAAGAAATAAAAGATTTAGATCCGGCTATCCCGAAAGCATTAGGATTTACGGATGAAGAAATTGCCAGCACAACATTCTATAAAGCGGTTGGCTGTAATAAATGCCATGGCGGATATAAAGGCCGCGCTGCTATCCACGAGGCGCTGTATTTTACACCGGATATCCGGACGCTGATTTTCAAATCCGGTTCGGAAATTGATGAAGAAAAGTTAAAAGTTCAAATGGAAAAAGAAGGTATGATGACATTGCGCGGGGCGGGATGTGCGCGTATCAAAGAAGGTGTAACATCACTGGAAGAGATTGCACATGCAACAACAGACGATTAAAAAGAGATATGTATAATGAGTTCAGTACAAACAATACTTACGATGGGCGCCTTTATGCTTTTAACTTTCGCGGTTTTTAACATGAACCGCATGCTGGGTGAAGCGGATATTACTCTGGCCCAGGATCGTTATAAACTGGAAGCGTTGTCCTTAATGAATTCATATATGGAACGGGCAACCAATAATAATTTTGATGAAGCTTCAAATGATACCACTATTGTATATGATCCCACAGATCCGACGGTTTGTGTTGCTCCTGCTGACCTTAATTTTGATGCCGGAGAAACCACATACGATGATATCGATGATTTTGACGACTTCGTTGGTTTATCACCTCATATTGAAGTAGGACGAAGCGGCGTGGCATATAGCATGAATTTCAAGGTAGAATATGTTGATCTTTCTGGTGGACAGTATGTTACATCGGGCACACAAACATATAATAAGCGAATGACTATTTCGATTTGTGATAATTATGATCCACCACTGATTTATAAAAATAATAGTACCGGGATAGTTAAAGATACGTTGACTATTAGTTTTGTATTTAGTTATT
>JAFGKZ010000045.1 GCA_016928315.1 Calditrichaceae bacterium | reverse complement strand
CCGCGCATATTTAAATCAGGACAAACGCTGCCGCAAGTTTACGAAGAATTGTGGGCTACTATTTTGTCAGGAAAAACCTGGCATGGCGAATTAAAAAACAAAACAAAGGACGGCACGCTTATTCTCGAAGATATTATTATTAGTCCAATTATAAATGATAAAGGCGCGATTACACATTTTGTTGGTTTACGTGAAGATGTTACAAAGCAGAGAATGCTGGAAGAGCAGTTGCGTCAGTCACAAAAAATGGAAGCTATCGGGCATCTGGCTGGCGGTGTAGCGCATGATTTTAATAACCTGCTTACGGTAATCAGCGGTTACAGCGATTTGATTTTACGCGATCTGCCTAAGGAGCATAAATATTTTGATAAGTTATACCAGGTTAAATTATCCGGTCAGCGTGCTGAGAGCTTAACCAGGCAATTGCTGGCATTTAGTCGCAAACAGATTATGAAACCGGTTGTTCTGGATCTTAATATACTCATAAGTGAAATGGAAAAGATGCTTAAGCGCATCATCGGTGAAGATATTGATCTGATAACAATTTATCAGAAAGATCTCTTGAGGGTAAAAGCGGATCCGGGACAGATTGAACAGGTAATTTTAAATTTGGTTGTTAATTCCCGTGATGCTATGCCAAGCGGCGGGAAATTAATAATTGAAACTAAGAATATTGTTCTGGATAATGAATATGTCAGTTATTATCCCGAAGTAAAAACTGGTATGTATAGTCTGATATCTGTTTCGGACACCGGCGCCGGCATCAGCAAAGAAATACAAACTCAAATTTTTGAACCGTTTTTCAGTACAAAGGAAAAGGGTAAGGGTACCGGACTTGGTCTTTCAACAGTGTACGGTATTGTAATGCAGAGCGGCGGGCATGTGGATTTACAAAGCGAGCCGAATATAAAGACGACATTCAACATTTATCTGCCCGCTTTAAAAAAAGATGCAATGACAACAAAGGAGCAGAGTAATATGGATATCGATCAGGGTAAAAAAGAAACTATATTGGTAGTTGAGGATGAAAGCACCGTGCGCGATTTTATTCTTGCCGTATTAAATAAGTATAATTTTAATGTAATTATCGCTAAAGATGCTAAAGATGCAATTACGATTGTTAATACCTATAAAAAACGGATCCATATGTTGTTAACAGATGTGATAATGCCGGGTATGAGCGGAAAAGATTTATCCGAAAAAATTTTAAAAATAATACCTAAAATTAAAATTATTTTTATGTCTGGTTATACCGATGATGCTATTGTGAAGCATGGCGTGCTTGAAGAGGGGATCAATTTTATCCAGAAACCGTTTACGCCGCATCAATTGATAAAAATAATAAAAGAGGTACTGCAGAAAAAATAATAAATGCGGGACTCAATAATATAATTTTAACCTGAGTTCGACCTAAGATTTCTACTAAATTGAAATTCAATAAATCAGGCTCTGTTAAGTTGGGAATGTAGTTTTTGGGTTGATTTGCATTGTTTGACCCACCCCTCCCGATAAATCGGGATACCCTCCCTAATGCCGCGCCAACAGGCGGGTGCGTCCACCGACGCACATTAGGGAAGGATGTCCGAAGGACAGGGAGGGTTAGTTATATAGCCATTTCCAACTAACTTTCCTAATTTATTTAATTGAATTTCTTATATCGAACTTACGTTAAATTAATTAAAAATGTTTACTATCTGATTAATATCATTAATTAATAAATCTGCGTCATTTAATTCATCAGGATTAATAAATATGCTTTTTAATCCAATACAATATAATCCAGCAGATTTTGCTGATTGTACGCCTGCAGGTGAATCTTCAATGGCAAGACACTGTTTAGCTGATAAACCCAGATTTTGAATTGTTCGGGTATAAATTTCCGGATCAGGCTTGCGGTTTACCACATCATCGCCTGAAACTATAGATGAAAATATTGAGCTTAAATTCCAGCCATGACCGGATAATTTATTTATAATCACATCAACCTGTTCGCGGATGGATGATGAAGCCAGAGCTAACCTAATATTTTTATTTCGGCAGGTTTCAATAAATTCAAATACTCCCGGCAAAGGTTTAAGATCCGACTGTTTAATTAAATTCAGATAAATCTCATCTCTGTAATCTACGGCCTCTTTTAAATTCAACTCGCGTCCCCGCATAAACTGTTCATTGATGGCTTGAATATTGGCTTCAATAGAATGCCCAATAAATGAATGAACGACCCTATCATCATAGTCTAATTTGAGTTCATCCATCATTATTTTAAATGACTGCACATGATAGGGTTCGCTGTCAACAAGGACGCCATCCATGTCTAAAATAACAGCCTTTATTGGATTCCAATTTCGAATTAACTTCTTAATATCTGTCAAAGTATATCCTGAATGTGATATAAAAAAGCGGATCAGTTTTAAAAAACTAACCCGCTTTAATATATATTTTTTAGCATATTTTAAAAACTAATAACCGTTTGAATACTGGTTATATTAACGGTTTCATCGGCGCCTTTAATTTTGCCGTTTCCATCGAGATCGCGATATACCTGTTTATAATCGAATAAAAGCGTTGCGCCGCTGGCAATTTCATAGCCAAGGCGGTATCCAAGGATTGTGCCTTCTGTTTTTTCAAATAAATCTTCTGCATTATTCTGATAATAATAGGCGCCGGCTTTACTGATTTTAGGAATAAATTCGGTGTTCAAATCAAGTGTTGAACGGAATGTTTTTATTTCAAAAGTTCCACGTTTCATATTCTGATATTCCGCACCGAAGATGATATAATCAAAAATATTAAAATCGGCGCCGGCCATGTATCCTTTTAAGTCTTCGGTAATTCTATCAAGTGACATACGCTTGGTATAGGGAACCAGGTTATTCGAAGTGTCAGTGACAAATACCGTCCGTTCCAATTCATAAGTTGTGTTAAAATATTCAGGTAGAAATTGGGCACTGAAAATACGGTATTCGGCATATACATTAATAAAGGCGAATTTTGCCAGAAATCCGGGCGCTGTGATACCCCAGCCACCGCTATGGGGGTATTTTGCATATTGCCCATATGTGATCAGTTTTAGGTAATCAAAATTTAAGAGAGGGTAGGATATATCACCGGCAAAGGCAATTTGTGATTTTTCATCGGCTTTGTTAATATCAAATGGCTGTTGATCTAAAACAGTTGCTTCCCAAAATAATGGATTTGCTAAATAATCCTGATCATTGATTAAACCAGTATCTAAGCCGGTCTCTATTAAATAATCACGGTTATCGGTAAATCCATCGGCATCACGATCGTAATCCATTCCATCCGGTACGCCATCACCATCTGTATCTATCGAATAAGCTTTTTTATCAGGAAAAGCATCTAATAGGTCAGGGACACCGTCCTTATCCCTGTCTTTTAGCCCTTTATACTGATTCCGATCAAAAACAACACTTCCACCCACTTCAAGATTGCCGATGAGTTTATAAGAAACACGTCCGGCCATTAATCCACCGCCATCGGTCAACTCACTAAAATTGTTTAACATACCCTGAAAACCTAATTTTTCTCCCTGTAGACCCAATTCCATACCTGTACGTATAATTTCAGGATATTCAATTGTATTCGAATAGTGATTCATTAACAATCCAAAACCCAGACGATAATTATCAATCGCGCCCACTTTAACATAAAACGGATCACCCTGATGTCCCCAGCGTACATAATATAATTTTTCAAATATATCGCGGGCAGAATCCCAATTATCCTTGCGAATGTTACCATCCTGGTCCATATAAATGCTTAGATCCAGAGCAATACCAAGTTTGCCGATGGAAAATTCCGGCCGTAAACCGATTACACTATATATTTCATCATCGATTGTCGCAGCCCCAAACACGGCGCCCATTCTAAATCCGGTACCATCGCCGGAGTCATCCCCTTTATCTGATTGATCTTCCTGATCTCCATCAGCGCCGGTATTTGATGGTGATTGAATGGCGCCAATTTCCTCTGTATCGGATGGTTCAGAATGCTGTTCTTCCGAAGATTCTTCTGTACCGTTGTCTTTAGCTATTATATCCAAAGCTTTTTTTTCATCACTGGTAAGCGGTTCGGGATCGGTTGGCATTTGACCGGATTGAATACCGGCTTTATTTCCAGCACGAATTTTCACGCTGTTTCGCTTATCGGGATCGCTTAATTCAACCTCGCCAATTCTGACCAGAATTTTTGTTTCGCTTCCCTGGTGGATGGTTAAAAATTCAGTTCCCCTTATAGCGGCAACTGCAACCGGGCTGGTAACGGTAAAAGAATTGGATACAGCTCGTTTTACTTTAAAATAAAATTTTCCAAGACTGGCAAATATCTCAATGCCACGTGTTTTCGGTTTGGCTGTATTACGTAGTTCCAGCATTGAATTTTCCAGAATCTTTGTGATAGAACCATCAGGCAGTTCCAGCTCACATAACGATTTACTTCCAGTCCTGACTATATTTTTTTCCTGCAGCCTTGTATTCATCTGAACACCCTGCCAGGACATAACCTGAGCTGAAGGCCGGTAGCGCACTTCACCCATTAAAAATTTTACTTTGATTTCCTGAGCGCTCAAAGAAGTGATAAAAAGGGCTAAAATGATAAAGGATTTAAATTTCATTATTTATCCTCCTGTTTATATACGGTTTAATAATTACAATTAGAATATCATATCTGTAGAAAATTTAATCATTGATTCTAATCATAGATTTCGGAACTGCAATTTATAATCGAACAATTTTTATAAACTCTTAACTTAAAAAAATTTTTTTATTCAGAACAAGAGCATGGCGGTAACATATTTTTAGAATAATGATAGAAAAAGAATACCGGATGGCATATCCGGTATTGTCAGAATATATCAGTATTCCTGAGGGTATATTTTGTTATGGATTTATGAAAAAAGATCCAAAACATCGTCTTTAGTCAGTGATTTGAAAATGCTGTCCTCGGTGCTAATTAATGAATCAACCAGTTCGCGTTTTTTGTTTTGCAGTTTTACAATTTTTTCCTCAACACTGTCTTTAGAAATCAATTTATAGGCAAATACTTTCCGTGTTTGCCCAATACGATAAGCGCGGTCGGTTGCCTGCATTTCCACAGCCGGATTCCACCATGGATCATAATGGATAACATAATCGGCGGCTGTCAGGTTAAGCCCGGTACCGCCTGCCTTTAAACTGATTAAAAAAATCTGAACATTGTCATCTTCCTGGAATTCACGTACCGGTGTTTCCCGATCTCTGGTTGATCCATCCAAATAAGAATAGGGAATTGTTTCCGTATCAAACTGGCGGCGGATTATTTGCAGCATCTGAACAAATTGACTAAAGATGAGCACCTTGTGATTTTCCGATACAATTTCTTCGACCATTTCCATCAGTGCATCAAATTTTCCGGAAGCATGTTCATAATTTTTTTCAACCAATTGCGGATGACAGGAAATTTGCCGCAACTTAGTCAAACCTTCCAGTACGCGGAATTTGGATTTGTTAAGCCCCTTATTTTCAATATCTTCCAGGATACTATCACGATAACTTAAGCGCCATTTATCGTATATTTTTTCCTGTTCTTCGGACATAGGAGAATAAACAATACTTTCAACTTTAGGCGGCAGTTCTTTGGCAACATCTTCTTTTGTCCGGCGCAGAATAAATGGGAAAATAAGCCGTTTTAACGAATTGGCTACTTGTACATTTCCTTCTTTTTCAATAGGACGCATAAAGGATTCTTTGAAAAAGTTCTGATCACCCAACAAGCCCGGATTAATAAATGCGAACTGTGACCATAGGTCCATGGTATTATTCTCAACCGGCGTGCCGGTTAATGCCAGTTTATGCGCAGATTCCAGTAAACGAACTGCTTTTGAAGTTTCAGATTGGGGATTTTTGACATTCTGCGATTCATCCAAAATTACATAATTCCACATAATTTCTTTTAAAAAAACCACATCGCGCCTTAAATGGCCATAAGTTGTTAAAATTAACGGATATTTTTTAACTCTTCTGAAATCCTTTGATCGTCGTGTTCCATAATGAACAAGTATGTTGATTTCGGGAGTAAAGCGTTCAATTTCGCGTATCCAGTTGAAAATAACAGAGGTAGGCGCAATAATTAAGTTGCATTTTTTGGGCATCTTGGTTATCTCATTTCTGAGCAAAACGAGCGCCTGTACTGTTTTACCCAGCCCCATATCATCTGCCAGAATACCGCCAAATGAAAAATCTTTAAGAAAATTCATCCAGTCATAACCGGCTTTCTGATAATCACGCAACTCCCCCCTGAATAATTCCGGTAATTTGTAGGATTTAATCTTATCAAATCTATCCAGCTTCTTAATTTTATCCTGACTCAGCGCATCCATTTGTTTATGATCCGCTTCGGCCAGCAGCCGGTCAATAAAGGTTAAATGATGGTTAGCGAAGCGAATGCTGTCTTCATCGGTTTTACCGAAATTAATCATGTAGTTTAATTTTTCTATCAATTTTTCCGGCAGACGAGCCAAACTGCCGTCGCGCAGTTTAACAAATTTCTTATTGGCTTTCAGCGCGCGTTTCAATTCTTCCAGGGTAACTGGGATACCGTCAAATTCAAGATTCAATTCAATATCAAACCAATCTGTTTCTGAAGAAATATTCACACCAAATTTAGCTTCAGCCCGTTTAACCCGGAATCGGACAAGGCTTTCCTCGCCCATAACCTCAAATCCCTGTTCTGCAAGAGAAGGCAAGCCGTCAAATAACCAGTCCAGGGCCTCTTCGAATGTCGCGTAAAAAAGACCGGGTGTGTCTTCGACAATCTGACTTTCCAAAACACGTTCACGGTAGATCGATTCTTCTCCGCGGTCTCTGCGTACTCGTATAATTTGCTTGGTATTAGTGTCATAATGCAGGTGCTGATCATTTGGTTGACTATAGGATATTTCTATCTTATCATACATCAAAGACAAGGATACCACAAGCTGATCATCCATTTCTTCAATATAGATTCGGGGCTTGCTAATTTTATCGATCTCGGTTACGGCAATACCCGGCGGAAATTCCACATAAGGGAAAATCGGCAGTTTTGCTAAATATTCGGAAATGAAAGATTGATATTCATCTTTGTGCAAACTAACATGCAGTTTTTCATCTACAAAAGATTTTATGTATGAATAGCTCAACGGGAAGTCACAGAAATTCAGTTTTCCGTCCCGATAAAACCAGATTGGATTTACAGTGAGTATTTTTGCATTCTCATCGATAGGAATTTCAACTTCTTCCCGAACAAAATAAGGTTGAAATACATAAGGACCACTCTCATCCGTTTGCAGTTTAAAAACCAATCTCCATGGTTTTCTTCCAAAACGAATGCGCGTACCAATGCTGCCATCATCATTTTTTATATGCAGTTCGCTTGTATTCAATAAATTGAATATTTGACCAGCATCCAAACCAAAATCAAGATAACTGGTCTCAAGTCTGCCGCGATAATATACAGAAGACTGCTGGGATTGAAGTCTTTCCAGATACGAAATAGCTATTAAATCTCCAGAGGTACGGAAGACATTCTGCTCGGAAAGCTCATTGAATGAAGGCTCCTGAATACGTCCATAGGTTCCATCTTTCTTCATGTATACCTTAACCGGTTTAATATTCCAGTAATTTTCCAGAATGTGAATAATGTAAACCAGTTTCCATCTGACTTCCTGAGAAAAATCACTATCGACCTGCTGAATAGCGATCTGTTTTTCAAAATATTCGCGCCAGTTTGCGCTGTCTGCTTTTATTTCCTGCTCTTTGCTGGTCTGTTCATCAATCACTTTCAGAGCTACTGCAACCGCATGCTTGCAAGTATAATTGTATGGACAGGTGCAAGTAGCTTCAAATGTACGTTCATCAGCGCTAAGCCTTACAATATAGGGATATGTTCCCTGAACAGAAGCCAGAACACTAAATGTATCCCATTGTTTAATTTTGACGCGCCCCTCTTTAAAATAATCCAATCCCTGTTTAAAGATAATATCCGGAACGCGATTTTTTAAATCCTTTATGTCTATCTTCACGGCTTTAACTCCATAACCACTCAAGTAATTTCCATATTTAAAGTATTATATTCATACACATCTATGTATGAATTTGTAATATAATACATTAATTTTTTTGTTACAAAATGAAAATCATTTTTTTTTGCTAATTTAGTCATTTTTTTTTTAAAATTTAACCATAGGTTTTCATTTTTGTTAAATGGAGGATATTGGTTAATTGAATGCTTTAAATCGTACGGAATTATTTAAAAATTTTGCTATTGGATTCATCCCGATTTTCGTATTTATTGTGGCGGATTCAATCTGGGGCACAGAAACAGGCTTAATAGTGGCAATTGCTGTGGGCCTGGCTTATTTGTTTTACTATTTAATACGATATAAACGGCTTGAAAAATTTATATTATTTGATACCGCTCTTATAGTTTTATTAGGCGGTGTTTCCATACTCCTGCATGATGAAATATTTTTTAAACTTAAACCAGCATTGATTGAATTGATTTTAGTGATCATCCTGGGGATTCATGCATTTTCATCCAAGCCGATTTTGCTGATGATGAGTAAACGCTTTATGGGTGATATTGATCTTGGTTCCGATCAGGTTAAGCTGATGCGGCAAATGAGTCAGGTTATGTTTATTCTTTTTCTACTGCATACGGCCCTGATAGTTTATTCAGCCTATTTTTGGAGTAAAGAAGTCTGGGCGTTTATTTCAGGAGGATTGTTTTATATTATCTTTGGATTGGTCTTTGTTGGACAGTGGGTGTATATGAAATACATAAAACCGGCGCCCGGACGAAAGTCTGCTTCACGAAAAGAAGAATGGTTTGATATTGTCGATGAACGGGGAAATGTTATAAATAAAGCGCCGCGCAGCCAGGTGCATGGCAACCCGAATCTAATTCATCAAACAGTGCATTTGCATGTGTTTAATAGTAAAAATCAGTTATTTCTGCAAAAAAGAGTGGCCAATAAAGACCTCTATCCGGGGCGCTGGGATACAGCTGTCGGGGGGCATGTGGATTCCGGGGAAACCGTTGATGCCGCTTTGAAACGGGAATCGATGGAAGAGCTGGGCATAGAACTACATCAGGCTAAACCGCTTTTTCGATATATCATGCGCAATCAGTGGGAAAGCGAAATGATCCATGCATTTGAAATAATCCATGACGGTCCTTTTAATCTGGATCCAAAGGAAATAGAGACTGGTCGCTTCTGGTCCGGTTTTGAGTTGCAGAAAATGATGGGGCAGGGAATATTCACGCCAAATTTTGAGCAGGAATTTACCATGCTGAAAAAAATGGGCAGATTTTAAACGTTTTAAAACATTTTCAATTTCTCAATTGGATTCTGGATGTCCGATAATGGATTTTAAACGCAGATTTATAAAAATAAAAATGTCCTTTCTTGACTAGCTCTGAGCTTCCCCCGAAAGGGGTGGCTTTCGCCAAGCTCGGGGAAACAAGAATTTCTCAAATTTAAATGGGCTTTAGCCCAAGAAAAGGTTAATCTGCAACAGCCTGTCCCGGCGGACAGTCGGTTAACTGCTGGGTTTTAAGCTTATAATGCAATAAAAAATTCCAAAGAATCTAATGATTTATATATTTGCAAGCTCGGATCAATTGTGTTACATTGTATGACATGAAAAATGCAATAACAATTCGCCTCGATGATGAATTAAATGATTTGCTAAACTTTGTTGCCAAGCAGCAAAGGCGTAAACGTAGTGAAATTATACGAGAATCTCTGCGAAGACAACTTTTACTCCAGAGGTTTGAATCATTGCGTGAATGGTCACTGCAATATGGTGAAAAAAACAAATTATTGACCGATGAAGATGTATTTAAGGAAATCTCTTGAGAGTTTTTCTTGATACAAATGTTCTTGTTAGTGCTTTTATATCACGTGGTCTGTCTTCAGAAATATTCCGTATTATAATTAAAGAACATGATCTTATCCTTAGTAATGTTGTTATCGAAGAACTCGATAGAATATTCACTGTTAAGCTAAATATAAATCCTGAACAGGTTAAGGAAATCATTGAATATCTCAGATCATTTAAAATACATAAATACTCAAATGAAAAATGTCCGGTTGAACTTAGAGATAAAGATGATGAAAAAGTATTAGCATCAGCAATTCAAAGTGGATCTGATGTAATAGTTACAGGTGATAAAGACTTACTTGATGTTCGGGATAAATTAGAGATCAAAATTTTAAATCCAAGAGAATTCTTAGAACTTGTAAAATCAAGTTGATAGGTGAGTATTATATCAAGACAAGGTAAAGAAATGCTGCGTGTGCTCTCATGTTATTCAAGCTGACAATATTTTAGCCCAGTATTTTCCAGATCACACCAGTGGGCGGATGCGTCCGACGGCGCATAAACCGGGTTATTGACCGGTCACAGAGGACACTTCGTATCCACGAAGCCTGACATAGCTCCGACACCGTAGATAAGAACCTGCAATGCGGCGCCTTGCAAAGTCCGGAAGCCAACAACGAAGCAACCGTTACAGGTGAGGGGCGGATAGCAGGCGGAGTTAGCTTAAAAGCGTGGCATCTAAGGGATAGTTCGGATAACCGGCTGTTATCTACTTCACTTAATTCATAATTTTTCGCTTATTTACATTTTTAATGGTTTTCAGTAAATTTTAAACCATTAGATTACATAAATTTTGGAGGCTGCAAACGATTATGGTAGATATAGATAAAAAAACGGAACAGGAAATTCGCGATCTAATCTATGAATATTTTTCTGAAGAATGTGATGTAAATACAGAAGATATTACAGACGATACCGATATTATTGAAGAACTGGAAGGTGATTCACTGATGCTGCTGGCATTGCTGGAAATGGTGCGTAAAAAATATGGACTGGGTATCGAATTAAAAACACTTGGAAATCATTTAATGAAAAAACCAGCCGATACGGTTGGTCAGGTGGTTGAACTGACTATGGCTGTTGTAAAATATGGCGATGACATCGTTAACATGGAATTATAAATCTTCGTATCATTTAATTGCCTGCGGTATTGATGCGGAACGGGTGGACCGGTTTATTCCTTATACCGCCGGTGATGAACACCCAATGCCTTTTGTTTTTTCTGAAGAAGAAATTAGACACTGTAAGAAATTAGACTATCCGGAAAAGGGATTTTGCGCAGCCTTTTGCAGTAAGGAAGCATTATTTAAGGCATTGTCCAGACCGTATAATTTTCCTGAATGTGAATTGTTTTTTTGCGGCGATGACGCCTGGCAGGATTTAAAATTGAGCACAAGTATGTGTAATGAAAATAGAATTCATTCAGCCCACGCCAGAATACAGTTTTTTTTCTATCCATCCTATATGGAATGCCTGTCCGCTGTTTATGTATTTAGAGAGTAATAAAGATTATGACCGAGACAAAATTCCAGGTTGAAGTTCCTGTGCGCGTTGAATTTGAAGATGTCGATGTTTATCGAATCGCCCATCATACAAAACTGATTGCCTATCTCGAACGCGCCCGGGTACGTTTTTTTCAAAAATATGATTTTAATATAATCGAAGGCAAATATTCGATTGTCCTGCATAAACTGGACGTCCGGTTTACCAATCCTGCAAAATTCCTTGATGATTTAACCGTGAATGTTTCATTGAAATCCGCAAATGAAAGCCGGATAAAACTGAGCTATAGGATCCGCAGGGATAAACAATTGATTGCCAAAGCATCCTCGGAACTTGCCTGCATTGATCCAGCCAGCCAGCGCATTGCATTATTTCCTGAATCGCTGCTGGAACGTTTTAGACTAATATTGTAAATTACGCTCATGAAAATTCTGGTTATTTCCGCGAATCGAAAATTACTGCCTGATCCGGTTTATCCCTTGGGCGCGGCTTTTGTGGCTACAATTTGCCGGGAAAATGGGCATGATGTTCAAACCTTTGATTGTAATTTTAAAATTGATATACAGTCCGAACTCAGCCATGTTCTCAACGATTTTAAGCCGCAGATCATCTGCCTATCGATGCGCAATGTGGATAATACTACCATTGCCCGTCCTATATCATTTTTACCTGATTTTCAGTTGGTTATGGATGTATGCAGACAAACATCGGATGCAAAAATAATACTGGGCGGCTCGGGCTACTCCTTATTCCCTCAAAAATTCTTTGATGCGCTTCAGCCGGATTATGGGGTGATTGGAAATGCCGGCAGTTCCTTTATTGATCTGCTGGCCGAAATTCAACGGGGCAAATCCAATGCAAAAATTATCTATGGCGGAAATAATAATCAGGAAAAAAAAGATATAAGAATTGACCGGTCGTTCTTTGACTTGCAAAAATACAGTGAAGTTGGCGGTTTAATCGGCGTGCAGACACAGCGGGGTTGTGTATTTAAATGCGCTTATTGTACCTATCCCTTTCTGGAAGGGTATCGCTTAAATACACGAATTGCATCCGACGTGGTTGATGAGCTGGCATATCTGAAGCATACATTCGGAACGAAATATTTTTTTATTGTTGACAGCGTGTTCAATCATTCTGAAAAGCATGTAAGAGAAATCTGCCGGGAAATTATCAATCGCAAATTAGGTATTAAATGGTCCGCCTATTTACGGCCTAAATTTCATGATGCAGATATATTTGGGATTATGCGGGAAGCCGGCTGTAAAAGCATTGAGCTGGGTACGGATGCTCTGGCTGAACCAACCCTGCAATCCATGCAAAAAGGCTTTACGATTGATGATGTGCATGATTTTTGTGAACAGACCAGAAAAGCTGGGATTGCCTTTTGTCACAGCCTGATTTTTGGTGCGCCCGGCGAAACGGAAGAGACAATCGAAACAACCGTAAAAAATGTGCAGGCAACAAAACCAACCGCGGCGCTTGCTTTCGCCGGCATACGAATATTACCTCAGACAGCCCTGGCTGACTATTGTCTTAAAAGTGGTTATCTGAAAAATGAAGATGAAATTACCATTGAGCCGGTTTTTTATATCGAACCTAAACTTGATAAAAACTGGATTTTGAATAAATTAAAAGATGTGGCGGTGCATGATAAACGCTGGATTGTTCCCGGATTAACCACACCGCATGTAATTACACAAAAGCTGATGAGAATGGTTACCAAAAACGGCCAGCTTTGGGAATTTAAAAAGTATGCTACTATGGGCCAGAGGTTAAAAGAGACATTAATAAGGAAGTGATATATGAAGGATCGTATTGCGGTTACCGGACTTGGACTCATGACCGGACTGGGATTGGATTTGGACTCAACATGGCAGGGCTTACTCTCGGCAAAACGGGTTGCCCGGCAATTTACCTTGTTCGATCCAACCGGATTGCCTGCGACTTTTGGAGTCGAATTACCGGACCAGGCGGATGAATTATTTAAGGAAACTATTCAAACGCGTAAGCGCAAACAAATGACACGGGCGAATATGATAGCCGTTTATACCACAAAAATGGCTGTTGAAGACTCCGGGCTGGATTTAGAATCACTGGATCGCGAGCGTGTGGGGATGATTTATGGGGCCACCGGAACCGGTTATGCGCCGCAATCTCTCGAAATTGATGAGAACCGGATTTTAAAAAATATGGCCAGCGCTCCGGCTGCCTGGAACAGTTTGATTTATAAAATAACCGGACCTTCATTTACAGTAACTTCGGCTTGTTCTTCCGGAGCGTTCGCACTTTTTTCGGCGATTCAACTCATACAATCCGGGCAGTGCGATACAGTAATTGCCGGGTCGGCGGATTCCGCATTAAGCTATCTGGATGTGCAGGGATTTTGTTCATTACATGCGCTATCCGAACGAAATGATGATCCGCTTTCCGCTTCGCGGCCATTTGACAAGAATCGTGATGGCTTTGTTATGGCAGAGGGCGGAGGCATTCTTGTTTTAGAGTCTATGGAACATGCAAAAAAACGTGGTGCAAAAATATACTGTACCATATCTTTACCCGGACTCGGCTCGGAAGCCTATAATATTATGTCGCCGGCGCCGGGCGGTGCGGGCATGGCCCGGGCCATGAAAGCCGCGTTGAGTAATGCAGGATTAAAAAAAGAGAATGTTGATTATATAAATGCACATGGCACGTCAACTAAATTAAATGATATTTATGAAACACAGGCGATCAAAGAAGTATTTGGCGATAAAGCTTATCAAATTCCGATATCTTCAACCAAATCAATGACCGGACATTGTCTATCCGCAGCAGCCGGTGTAGAGGCGGTTATTTGCGTAAAGAGTTTGATTGAAAATACTGTCCCGCCAACCGTTAATTTAACCGAACCGGATGCGGAACTGGACCTGGATTTTGTACCCAATACGCCCCGTAAAGTTGAACTTAATCATGTCATGTCCAATTCGTTTGCTTTCGGCGGTCAGAACGGCGTCTGTATTTTTTCGAGGTTTAAATAGGTGGCCCGGCCTGTTTACATTGCCGGCAGCGGAACGTATTTGCCGGGAGAGCCGATACCTTTCGATCAAATTGATTCGATTTTAGGTGAATTGACCGAAGCGCCGCAGAAAATTAAAAACTGGCTTGCACGGATGAAGCCGGTTATGGCTGAACTGCTGGACATCAAATACCTGCATTATGCCATCGATCCGAAAACACGTGAGTTTACGGATGATAATATCACTATGTCGGTTAAGGCGGCTGATGCAGCACTACAACTCGCCGGAATGAAAGCTTCGGATATTGATCTTATCTGCTACGGATCGGCTCATCAGGATCAGATGCCTACCGCCAGTGTGCGCATACAAGAAGCTCTGGGCATCGAAACCTGTCAGGAATTTTCGGTGCACGCCAATTGCACCTCCGCTTATAAAGCATTGTATCTTGCCCAGGAACTTATTAAAAACGGCAGCAACCAAAATGCGCTGGTGATTTCTTCCAGTATGTCGTCATCGGAACTGCGGGCGGAATATTATAATCAGCAATTACTGGATAAAGAATCCCTTTTTTTACGATGGTTTTTATCGGATGGCGCCGGGGCAATTTTGCTTACTTCTGATAAAAGCTTTGCGAATGAATATGAACTGGAATATACCTATGTTGAATCCATCGGCGGTAAAAAACCATCCTTAATGTTTAATCAAAGGCCGGGCTACTGGATGAATCCGAAAGAAGAGTACGAAAAAGGATATCATCACCTTCGGCAGAATTTCCGGAACGCGCTTTCGACGGATATTTTTCAGGAAGTGGACGGCTCGATCTTTTTTAAAGGATTTAAACGGATGCTGGCTAAGCATGCCGTGCCAATGAATAGGATTAAATTATTTCAAATTAATATGCCGACCAAACATATCGTCGATTCGATTATTCAGGAATTTAACACGCTGGGCATTTCAAATGATAAATTTTATACCAAGCTGGATGAATTAGGATACAATGGTCCGCCGATGGCTCTGGTTTGTCTGGATAAAATTATCCGGGAAGAAACCTTAAATTCTGGCGACTACATCGCTAGTTTTGTTACTGAAGTCAGCAAGTTTATGCAGGCCGGCTATTTTGTGAGACGTGTCTGATATGGCGATGGATGGAAAATACGCCTTTGCTTTCAGCGGCATAGAACCTGAAATTGATGAATACGCTATTCAGTTTTACCAACGGCACAAATCCATCTTTGATATTTATTTGCAGCCCGCATCCGATTTTATAAACACAAGTTTACAGAATTTTTTAGAAGAACAATCGAAACAATCCATGGACCCGTTTACCAATCAGATAATGACCTACACGTATGGCGTTGCCATGAGCGGGATTCTGCAGACAAAAAATATTCAGCCGACCATGGTTGCCGGATTTAGTCTGGGAGTTTATGCTGCACTGGCTTCGAGTGAAATAGTATCATTTTATGACGGCCTTAAAATGGTAAAAAAAGCCTTTGAACTGATGACCGATTCGAGCAGGCAGGGTAATTATGGCATGAGCGCCATTGTAGGACTAACAGAAGAAAGTATTCAAAAACTTATCGCTGCAAGCGGATTGGATTCTATTGAACGAGCCAATACCTTAAGTGAAACCTGCGCCATATATTCCGGGGAAAAACACGAACTGGAAATATTAAGCAATGCTGCAAGGGCAGAAAGCTGTTTGAATGCCGTATCCCTGGATGTGTCTATTCCTTACCACCATTGCCGACTGCTGAAAAATGCAACGGATGACTTTGCCGGATTTTTAGATACACTTGAATGGAAAAAACCCTCGATTCCTGTGATTTCATCCATGACCCGGACCTTATTATACGATACGCCGCCGCTTAAAAATTTTATAGCTCAGAATTTATCGCAGCCTATTAACTGGCAAAAGGTTATCGAAAAAATTGATGCAGAAAATAATCAATTTATTGTGGAGTGCGGTCCGGGTTTAACTTTAACCCGCAACGGCCGGTTCATTGAAGCGGATTTAAAATATATCAATGTAAAAAACATTCATAAAAAATTAAATCTGTAACATGCAAAACATCCTGATTCTTGGAACGGGCAAGATGGCCCGGAATATCGGATTGTTTTTTATCAGAAATGATTGTCGCGTTAGCTGGATTTCAAGGAACTCCAGCCGGGCTGAATCATTTCGTAATCAGTTAGTAAAAGATATCCGCCGTTTAGCTATGGTCATGGATAAACAACCGGAAGATTTTAATACGACTGTCGCTGAGACCTCAAATATACCTCAGAAAAAATATGATCTGATTTTTGAAAGCATTGAGGAAGATTTAGTACAAAAGCAGAAAATAATCCAGGATGTTCAACCACACTTAACATCCGATACAATTCTTGCCAGCAACTCCTCATCCATTTTACCAGTCCAGATTCATGAGGCAATGATTGGTCTGCACTTTTTCTATCCGGTTGAATTAACCGGTCTGCTGGAAGTTATTACAAATCCGAATCTTAGTGATAATAAAATTCAGGGAATAATCGGGCAATTTAATTCCTGGGGCATTAATACAATCATACAAGATGAACATAATGCCTTCGCAGTGAATCGATTACTGTTACCTATGCAGGCGGAAATTTTTCGATTATTGCAGGCGGGCTATCCGGCTGATATAATTAATGAATGTTCGAAATCGGATCAAATTAAGATTGGTCAACTGGAACTGATGG
>JAFGKZ010000044.1 GCA_016928315.1 Calditrichaceae bacterium | reverse complement strand
CAGTTCGTTTTGCGGCTCGCACATATTCCAGGAGCTGCTTAAGAGGCATATTCATTCGGTCTTTTATAATTGTTAAGTTGTTTAGTTTCAACTAAAATCCTTCCTTTTTTACCTAAACATTCAAAACAAATTTCAAGTGAAATTTTCAACAGCACATTAAAATGCGAAATTAATCCTGATAAGGCTGGTAAATCTTCATTTAAGTTAAAGGATAATTCGATATCGCTCCGTTCCTTAAGATGGATGAGATTAGGATCTATTAACATTTTGTTGAGTAAATCATTTACATCAATCCTTTGCGGAATAGTATCCGTTTTGAGACGGGCAAAGGTAAGCAGCTTGGACATAGTTTCATTGATACGGTTAACCTGATTTTCCAGAGAATCCAGACTCTTTTTATATTTATCATTTCCAGCCAAATCAGTCTGAAGCAATTGAATTCTGCCGGATATATTGTTAACCGGATTCATCAATTCATTAGCAATGGTATCAGCAAACTTATTTAGAACCGCAGATTCATTACCTTTATTTTTTATCAGGTTTAATCCATTGGAATCTATCGATTCAATCATAATATATTCCTGATGGACTAATAATTTATGAACGGTTATCTCTTTCTCATATTCATTACCAAAACTGTCTTTAAATGTGACGTCATATTTATGATTATTTTGCTGCCCTTCGGCATTATTATTTGCAATATAATTCCATACTTTATCACCATCAACAATATAATCCGTCAGTTGGATATCATTTATTTTCTGAGCCTGAATCTGCAACAATTTTTCCGCCTCTTTATTCATAAAAATCACATAGGAATTCAAATCCGAAATCAGGATAAAATTTTTTATAATATATAATGTATTTTTTAATAATTGAATAAAAGTAAAACTACTGTCGAAATTTGTTTGATCTTTGGAGTAGAAATCTCCCAAAAATACTGGTAATTTACTTTCTATTTCTTCAATAGTAAGAAATTTAACATTAGCCAATTCTGTCCATGTTTCCATATCCTCTAATTGGTTATCGATAATAATGATGGATGGATCAGCAAAACTTATTTGAATCTTTTTGATATCATCCATGCTGCAATCACAAACCGTTTTATTTATAACCAGCAAATTAAACGGGTAATCAGATAATTCAGAAAGTATCTCAGACGTATATTTGATAAGTTTCATTTCGTAAGGTACTGAATTAAAAACGGCTCTGATAATTTTTACTGTCTGATCAGTTTTATCAATACAGATAATTTTATAGTTATTAATCATTACCGTTCTAATTTCTCAATAAATGTTAAGGCTTTATCTATTCGCCGGATTATTTTTTCTCTTCCTAAAATATATACCAATTCAAAAATGCCCGGGCTTTCTGTTTTACCGCTAATTGCCAAACGCAGCGGATGAATTACTTTTGCTGCCGAAGTATTTTGTTCTTCTGCGAATGACCGGATAAATATTTCAGAGTTCCCGATCGAACTAAATGGATCATTAGGGGTCGAAGCTACTTTGCCAGAAATCTGTCTCAGTAATTCCATGTTTCGTTTTTCAGTAAAAAATTTATTAACTCCCTTTTCGGTGAAGACTTCCGGATCGAAGAAATAGACTGTTAAATTTTCTTTTAATTCAGCTAGCGTGCCCGATCTTATTTTGTATAATCCAACTAATAATTTAAATCGCTCTTTATCGGAATCAATTATTTTACAGCCAAGTGTATCGAAATAAGCTTCGATTTCAGGCAGAATCTCTTCGATGGATAACTGCGCAATATATTTACTATTAAACCAATTTAACTTTTTCGGATCAAAGACTGCTGCACTTTTATTTATTTTTTTCTGATCGAATTTCTTAATAATTTCATTACGATCCATAAGCTCCATATCATCACCGGGCGACCAACCCAACAAACAAAGATAATTGAACAACGCCTCAGCAAGAATTCCCTGATCTTTAAATTCCTCAACAGATGTGGCGCCGTGTCTCTTGGACAACCGTTTCTTATCAACGCCCATTATCAGTGGAACATGCCCAAATTGCGGGCTGGTCCAGCCCATTGCCTCATAAATTAGGATCTGTTTAAAAGTATTCATCAAATGATCTGATCCACGCAAAACGGTAGTGATGCCCATATCAAAATCATCAACAACCACAGCTAACTGGTATACCGGCGAACCATCCGAACGCAGAATAATAATATCATCAATCTCGCCAGCAGTAATTTTAGTTTCTCCTATAACAAGATCGGTAAATCGAATATCTTTATGTTTCGTCATCAGCCTCAAGGTAAATGGCAGCTTCTTGTCCAGATTGTTTGCAATTTCTGCACCAGATAATTTCCGGCATTTTCCATCGTACTGATAACCGCCTGTTTCTTTTTCTGCTTTTGCGCGTTTTTCAGTCAATTCTTCTTTACTGCAAAAACATCGATACGCCTTTCCTTCCTGTAACAAATTTTGGGCAACTTCTATGTGGCGATTTCTGTTTTCACTCTGATAAAAAACAGGTTCGTCCCAGTCCAGTCCCAACCAGCGCATGCTCTCAATTATTTGATTGATGGATTCCTGAGTGGATCGTTGCAGATCGGTATCTTCGATACGGAGTAAAAATTTTCCACCGGTTTTTTTTGCAACCAGCCAGTTAAAGATAGCAGTTCGGGCGCCGCCAATATGTAAGTGCCCTGTAGGGCTGGGTGCAAATCGTACAATCTCGCCCACAATATCCTCGATAGATTTATATGTATGCATCAAAACCGGTTATATTTGGATGTGTCTAAATTTATATTTCATTTGAACTAAAATCAAGAAATTTAATGATTTATGTAAATATATCCTGAAGCTGTTTAACAATGCTAATGGTAAAATTATGTTCAATTGTTTAATTTGATAAAATTCTGTATAATAATTAAAATTATAAAGAAATTATGAAACAGAATCATAGAAATATTCAATACTATAAGTTTAGCGCCTATGGCTTTTTAAAGAATTTGCGGTTATTTGATATCTTCTTCTTACTCTTTTTGGTAGAAACCGGAATAACCTATCTTCAAATTGGCGTGCTGTATTCTATTCGACAGATTGTTATAAATATTTTTGAAGTGCCCTCGGGGTTGTTTGCAGATACCTTCGGACGTAAAAAATCGATGTTGTTTTCCTTAAGCTGCTATCTGCTTTCTTTTATAATTTTCTATAGATCTGATTCTTACTATTATTTTATTACTGCTATGATAATATTTGGATTGGGCGAAGCATTCCGGTCCGGAACGCATAAGGCAATCATCCTTAATTATCTTAATAAAAATGATCTCTATCATATTAAAACACAATATTACGGAGGCACCCGATCATGGTCGCAATTCGGTTCAGCCATAAGTTCTTTATTAGCTATGATTGTTGTATTGGTGAATCAAAATTACAGGGATTTATTTATTTTAACGGCCATTCCATATATTCTGAATCTTATAAATATTGCAACTTATCCCAAATTTTTGGATAATAAACCTGAAGCGGTTGGTGATCGACGTTTGCTTGAACAATCATTGAAAATGATAAAAGAAAATCTCAAGGAATTCAGCTATTTTTTTAAATATCCAAAAAACTTTAAAGCCCTGTTCAGCGCAGCTGCCTATATTGCGGTATTTAAAACAGTAAAAGATTATTTGCAGCCAATTTTACAGACCATCGCCATTTCAATTCCGGTATTTTTAAATTATACCGCTGATCAAAGAACCGCAGTAATTATTGGCATATCATTCTTTATAATTTTCCTGCTCACATCTATTGCATCGAGAAATGCCTGGCGCATTGAACTATATACGGCAAATTTACCAAAATCAGTGAATCTCGTTTATCTGATAGGCATAGGCAGTATTGGTATCTCCGGTGTTCTCTTGTGGTTAGATTTACCGATTCCTGCTTCCATTGTATTTATTTTTCTGTACCTGGCTCAAAATATTAGAAGACCATTAATGGTAAGTTATCTAAGCGAGATAATCTCAAGTAAAATAATGGCCAGCGGTCTATCAACGGAATCTCAGCTACAGACCGCTTTAATTGTAATTTTTGCGCCAATTTTTGGATGGGTTGTCGATGTTTATGGATTATCACTTGGCCTGGGTGTTATGAGCATTAGTCTTATTCTGACTTTTCCACTACTCGCTATATCATCAAAAGACTAGTTGCTGTTCAACTTTTTTAGAAGAATTAAACGACATCCCTGTTATTCACTGCAGAAAGATATCTTTATTAATTCAGACGGCAAGGCATCCGCCTGCTGTATGGATTGGAAACAGGATTTACGGATAGATGATGCAAATAAACATACTATTTATGAAATCTACAAGAATCCATCGATAAAAGAGCTGCCTGAAAAGCATTTTGATAGTGAAGATAATTATTTATCGATTTGTTACAAATATAAATACTGGAGTTGGCTGCTAAAAATAGCTGATTATAAAATTTAAAACCATCAAAAATAAAAAAACCGGATGAAGAAATATTTCCATCCGGTTTGCACACAAAACCATTCTTTTTATTCATATTCCGATGTCATAATAAACAGTGGTTT
>JAFGKZ010000043.1 GCA_016928315.1 Calditrichaceae bacterium | reverse complement strand
GATGTGGGCGGTATAGGATTCGAACCTAATGCCCTCCCGATGGTAAATCGGGATGCTCCGTTTCTTGTTTACTTATCCAGTCAAACAGATATTTCCTGTTCTTAAATGATTTAAATTTCCTCTCTAATTGGATTGCTTCTTTACGTGTAGTAAAACCTCGATGAAATATCAATTCCCACGGTCCTTTTCCAGCTGTGTATTTATTTCGATTTGAATTATGTCTGCGAATTCTGTCTTGCAGGTCATTGGTATGACCAATGTAAAGAGTACCAATAGATAATGATCGAATTACGTAAGTTGAATACATGCCTGAAGTCTCAAACAAGAAAAAGCCCAAAGACTTTCATCCCCGGGCTTGATGTGGGCGGTATAGGATTCGAACCTAATGCCCTCCCGATGGTAAATCGGGATGCTCCATTTCCGAATAGCTTTCCAATCAAGAAATTATGTCATCATCCACTCGAAACCCTAAAAACAAAAAGCCCAAAGATTTTCATCCCCGAGCTTTACGTGGGCGGTATAGGATTCGAACCTATGACCCCCTGCTTGTAAGGCAGGTGCTCTAAACCAGCTGAGCTAACCGCCCGTTAAGTTTTTAACTTTCCGCTTTATCGGTCTTTTTATCGCGGATAAAAATGGCAATTGGAATTATGACCAAATAGGCAATCACTAAAATAACCGGAGCCAGCGTCCTTGATAAAAAACCATCAACCGGCGGCTGAGCCATTAAAATGAAAGCCATAACGATCGATAATAACCCAATTAAAAAAAGAATAATATTCTTCCTTCCGATGATCATCGCTTCAGCCGGAGCTTCCTGTTTTTTTACCACTTTGGCCATTAATTTTCTCTTCTAATTTTTGAGATGGTGAATTTAATTGTTTCCTTTTGAAATCGCAAATGAATTATTAGATTTTAAAAAATTACAATAAAAATTTTATTCATTGCAATTGAGTGTTTTACCTGCTTAATTTATAAAAGTTTCTTACTTGTTTTATTGGCACATATTTATATTCAATTAATTTAGATATTAAAAAAAATGGATCGAAAAGTGAAGCTGCTTTGCATTTTATTCTTTTTAGCCAATAGTTTATTTCTCTACAATAATGCCTTACTCTGCCAACAGCAATCAGATAGTCTACTTTTCCAATGGGCTGAATTTATTGAGGATGAAAGTAATCTGGCTGAAATATTAGAAGAGTTGGCAGAAAATCCAGTGAATATTAATACTAATAATCGTGATGAGTTATTGCGCATTCCATTAATTTCATCCAGCCAGGCAGATAGTATTTTAAATTATAAGATGCAAATTGGCGCTTATACCAGTAAGCGTCAAATCCGTTCTGTTATCGGATCTGAGTTATATAGCCTTATTAAAGATTTTATTAGCATTAAATCTATATCAAAAAAATCATTGAGTTATATTCATAAATCGTACTACGGAATCGAACCTGTCGAGCAAATCAAAAATAACACCTACAAAGGGAATGCCTTCTATGATTATAATAAAATTCGCTATGTCTGGTCTGATGATGTGAGATTTGGTTTAGTTACACAAAAAGACATTGGTGAGGTCAATTATCTGGATTATGCCAGTGGCTATGCGGAGTATAATTCAAAAAGAGTAAAAGGTATCGCTGGCTCTTATTATATGCATTTTGGCGACGGATTATTGTTTTCCAATGCCTATGGCCAACAGAAAAGTTCGCTGGCAACACTGCCTTTCAGAACGGGCAGCGATGGTGGATATGCCACACTAAGCTCATCAGAAAATACCGGATTGTTTGGCATATTCCTTCAGTTTAAACAGATTTATGGTTCAGATATTTACTTGTTTTATAGCAAGGCTGATCGTGACGCTCAATTCAGTCAAAATAAAGCCTATACCATTGGAATTGACTACGACGGCTACCATCGCAGTCATTCTGAAATTGAGAAAAAAAATGTTATCGATGAATCATTGATCGGAATTGCATTCGCGTATCCATTTTATAATACCATTCATTTTGGAGTAAGCTATTCTCAGGTAAATTATAATCCTGCATTTAAAGTTAGCGCTATTTCTGTTGGTGAAAACACTTATCGACGCCAGCGTTACAAATTTTCCGGTAATCAAATTAATCAGTATAGTTTATTTTACTCCTTAAATTTAAATTCTATTCAATTAAAAGGTGAATTCGCTGGTTCCCAAGAAGGTAGTCCATCAGTGACTCATGCCTTGTTTATAAATGGTGATAAAATTAATTTTGGTATCAAATATTGGTACATCAGTAAAAATTTCCGCTCTCCCTTTGGAAGAGTGTTTGATAATTCTACACCTTTCCCCCAGGCCGAAGAAGGGTTTTATTTTGGATTAACATTGAATCCATTTGATCGATTATCAATTAACGGTTTTAAAATTATAAAAAAGGATTTATGGCGAACCTATTTTGATAAAATGCCGAAACTGAATGATGAATCCTTTATCGAATTAAACTATCAACCGGAAAATGTATCAATTCTTGCAAGAGTAAGAATTAGAGATAATGAATATTTTGTTAATCCTGAAAATGAAAATTCTGTTTTACGAAACATTAGAACTCAAAATATTTATCGTTTACAATTGGATTATAAACCGGTAAAACAGCTCCTGTTTAGAACACGGTGTGAATATACCAATATTCGATCTGCTGCTGAAAAAGGCTCCTATATTTTTGAAGATATTCATTACTTTCTTCACTCTTATATTTCATTGCGCTCACGAATTTTATTTTATCACTCCGATTCCTATAATTCCCGGCTTTATGAATATGAAAGCGATCTGCCGGGTAGTTATGCAAATTATGCTGTATATGGCGAAGGAAGAATATTTTATATAATACTCAAGTGTGATCTTTTTACAAACACATCGATCTGGTTAAAATACCGCTATAATTATATCATTAAAAAAGATTTAACACCAACCATCATCAGATATAATGATAATGAACTCCAGCGAAGCATAAGACTTCAGTTGAAATTTCAGTTTTAATTTGATGACGCTTTTAACCAGTATAAGACTTCTGACCAGCTTGGTTTTTTACCCTGCATTAACGTAGCCACTCTAAATATTTTTCCGGCAAATACGGTTACCATAACTATGGATATAATCATAATAGCAGTTGTTATATATATATCTGTAGTGATTGGATAACTGCTGATTGGAATACGCATAATCATAAATGATGGCGTTAAAAACGGAATATAGCTGAGCAGTTTTATTATTGGGGAGTTGGGCTCTGCCAGTACTATCAGAGAAAGTAAAACCGGGAAAATGGCTACCGTTCTTAAAAACTGATTAATCTGCTGGGCATCATATTCATTAGCCGAAAGGGAGCCAACTGCGATAAAAATTGCGCCATAGAATAAAAAACCCAGTGAAAAATAAAGTAGAAAATAAAGCCCGTTTGTAACTGTTAAATAATTTATTTTCTGTACCGGAATTATGTTTGTGGACATAATTAATGCCGTTAAGCCAAACCAGATAAGCACCTGCGTAAGGCCTAATCCTCCTAATCCTAAAATTTTTCCACCCATTATCTGCCGGCTGGTAGCATAAGACAATAATACTTCAATTACTCTATTGGATTTTTCCAATAGAACGCTGCTAAACAGGTAGCCTCCGGAGGTGAATATTGCCATAAATAAAAGAAAAACGCCGATCACCGGTCCATAAAATTGGATATAAAAATTCCATTCGGTTTGTCCCTCAGGAAAAATCTGGTACCTTTTTACATGAATTGGTTTTAACCATTCTCTTATTTTGCTGCGCTCCACTTCATCATTAATGATCCGTCGCTCTGTAATGATAGTCTGCAAAATTTTACTGAATCGATCCGTTTCCAGGAAATCACCGGGATTTTTTGAATGGTACTGCATTTCACCTGTTTTCATAAAATCATACGGTATAAATATATAAGCATTTAACACATCGGTAATAAGTAACGAGTCGGCCATTTTAAAAGCTTCCTGTTTGTAAACCGAATCCATAACAACATTAAATCGTTCCAGTTCGATATCGACCAATTCCTTTTCTTCACGTAAAAATTGAAGCCGATCATAAGACGATTGTAATAAATTTGCCCGATTTCTCAAACTTCTGTTTCGGAAATACTGATTCCGCTGAGTTTTAACTTCTTCATATAAAACAGAAATTGAATCACGTCTACTTTTTATTTCTGTCTGTTCCTTTAACTTGGCGCTATATATATGAGAACCTCTTAATGATACCTGTAAAATCATATATTCCGGTGAGCCATTCTTAAGCCGGTAGGCATTATTCAAATCATTTTGCAATTCCTTTTCAATATTTTCGCCTGATAAATCAATCAGACCAATTAGTTTTGTGGAAACCTCAGGCTGATATTGGAAGAAAAAAATTGGCAGGGTTATTATTGCCGTAAATAATAAAGGCGATATAAATGTATTGAATATAAATGATCTGGCACGAATACGCGTATTAAACTCCCATCGTGCTATTCTTAAGAGATTTTTCATGCTATCCCTTTACTTAATTGGACGCAGCCGTTTGCTCCTGGATCAACCGAATAAAAATATCATGAAGAGAGGGTTCAACAATTTCAAATTTTTTAATTTTTATTTTACCTTTTAGCTTACTAAGCAATTCTCCGATAGAAAGATTTTTATTAGCGATTGAAAATTTATAAGCATTGTTTTTTTCTTCAATAATGTCAACTTCTTTTAGCTCATGAAGGATGGGCATTGGTTGATCAGATTCAATGAAGTAAGCATTTTCACGATATTTCTTTTTTACAGATGAAATCGTCCCATCTAAAATAACCTGTGCCTGGTTAATCAGGCAAATATGATCACATAATTTTTCCGCCTGTTCCATCTGATGGGTCGAGACGATCAGGATTTTTTTACTTTTTTTATATTCATCAAGAATTTCGCGTAATACCACCTGATTAATGGGATCTAGCCCGGCAAATGGTTCATCCAAAATTAATACGGCCGGATCATGCAGAAATGCCGCAACTAACTGAATTTTCTGCTGCATACCTTTGGACAGCTGATTTATTTTAGCATTGGTAAAATCGACCATCCCCAGGCGATCGAGATAACGAATGGCTTCTACCTGTGCCTTATGACGGGTTAAATTATTGAGCGTTCCAAAATAAATTAGCATTTGCATCACGGTAGCGCGGGGATAGAGTCCTCTTTCCTCCGGCAGATAGCCAAAATGCAGACCTTTGATTTTATGGCGCTGCTCATCATTATACAAAATTTCACCGGAATCCGGGCGCAGGATGTTCATAATCATCCGCATCATCGTCGTTTTACCGGCGCCATTGGGACCCAGCAGGCCAAATGTTTCGCCTCCATTCACCATAAACGATAGTTTGTCCACTACGATTGAATTATTAAAACTTTTTGTTACTTCTCTTATTTCAAGTAAATTATTATCCATTAAATGCCTGAATTTATAGAAATTTAATTTTGATTGTATTGTTACTTAACTCGATAATTTCATCTTTAAATTTAATGGTTTTACTCTCAGGAATTAACAAATCCATCTCAATATGATCGGTATAATCACTGCTGTCTATCCTTCCCTGATAGGAATTCAGCAAATTACGCACATTGTTTTCCAAATCATAATTTAACAGCAATCTTATCTTTTTACTGCGAACTTTATTTAATATTTTTACCTTGCCCAGCGCCTCTTTGGCCGCATCCGAATAGGCCCGAATCAAGCCTCCCGTCCCTAATTTAGTGCCCCCGAAATAACGCGTAACTACACACAGCGTTTCCGAAAGGTTTTTACTATCAATCATTTGCAGGATGGGTTTACCTGCAGTACCATTTGGTTCACCATCGTCCGAATAACGAAAAATGTTAGCGTCAATCCGGTAGGCGAAACAATTATGTGTGGCATCGTAATTTTTCTTTTTGATTTCATTATATGCCTGTTCCGCTTCATTTTTTGACTTAACGGGAATCACTCCGGCAATAAACTTCGATCCCTTTACTTTTATTTCTGCGTCAACCGGCGATGCAGGAATGTAATATAAATCAATATTTAATTTATTCATTGCAAAATAAAATTTTATTACATTAAAATTAATTTAATTCTTATTCAAATCCAATATATTTTAATCTTGATTATTAAAACTTATTCAAATAGCTGATTAATGTAATTAATCGCCAGCGACTGATCTATAAAAAAAGGGCTGGTTGCAATAGTTATAAACGAAGCTATTTTAATATAAGATTGCAGTTTCATCAGTTTGATTGAATTATCCATAAAATCGAGTTCGGGTGCAAAGATATCCATATCAATATCGAGGATAAATTTTTCCGGGATTGGGTTGTCGAATGCAGTTATACTGTTAATCATTTCCACGGATGAAATCAGACCGGTATCCAAAGCGGGTTGAATAAAATTCCCGACGTTTAGCACATAATTGGTATATTGAAATATCATATCTAATGTAAGATTTTCTTTCAGCTTTCCCCGAAACGGCTTGGATGGATTTCGCATATCCGTATGCTGATCTACATGAACAAGGATTGAATCCGTTTCTACTTTCTTCTCCATCCAACCCCAAAGCCAGAAAAAGAAAGCATGATTATGATTATCAAAGATAAAAATATTCTTATCATTAATAATCCTATGGATAAAATTCTTCAGTCCAAATTTATTGTGTTCAATATCATCTTCTATTTCACTGAAGACAATTTTATCACCGGGAGTCAAATCAGATAGGTTTCCCTGGATCAGAGGGGGAACATAGATTTGTTTTTTCTTTCGTTTCGCATATGAAAAAGCGTTATTACCTACTGGCTGATTAATATAAAATCCATTATAGAAATCATAGATGCTTTTTGACATAAAAAAATCCTGTTTCATTTCGCTAAAAATAAAACAGGATCTGGAATTTTCAAAACCCCAAAATAAAATTAGCTGAGATTTAATTCCTTTACAGAGTCAATAATCGTTCCGTCGCGCCATTCGATCACCGCAATTACATTGTCTTTTGTTTTAGGTTTTTCCGGTTTCCCTGTGGCTGTAATAGCTTTTTCATGTAATTCCTCGATGGATACAAATGGCAAATTGGAATGTTTTAATCTGTCCAGTAAATCATCTCTTCTTGGATTTATGGCAATACCATGATCGGTTACAATAACATCTATCGTCTCGCCTGGCGCTGTAATCGTATGAACCCGGTCAACAACAATCGGATTGGACTTACGATAGAGTGGAACTGTAATAATAGTCATAAAAGCATCGGCCGCATCCTGAAAGCCGCCTATACCATGCAGCAACCAGCCATCGGAATGGGTGTTTACATTAACGTTAAAATCCAGATCTATTTCTGTACCGCCCAAAACGGATGCTTTAACTTTTGGTGCAAAGCAGCCTTTTGTATGATAGTTATAGGAGACAAACGGATTGGTTTCAATGTGCCTTGGATTATCCCGGAGTGATTCAACGCCGGCCAGATCAAACGACTGACCATCGAGAATATATTTAACCAAGCCTTCATTCAGCATATCAACCAGAATTTTTGTTGAACCGCCGCGGGCAAAATCCGCTATGGCCTTTTTCTCCCGCATATAATCCGCGATATATTGAATAAACGCCAAAGACATACCTCCGGCGCCAGCCTGGAAAGAAAATTCGGGTTCATCGATCAATCCGGCGTCCCGTACCAACTGAGCCGCCAGAGATGCTATTTTCAAACGATCCGGTTCTGTGGCTACTTTTGTAGTGCCCGATACAATTTTCTCCGGATCACCTAATTTATCAATGGAAACAACCCAATCGACGTTGCCCCCTTCAATAGACCAGGGAAAGGTCGGAAAGGAAACCAGATTATCGGTGACAACAATAACCTGGTCGGCATAGAGTGAATCGGCTAATGCAAAGCCCAACGGTCCACAGGCTGAAGGCCCTAAAACTCCATTGGCGTTACCATGAACATCAGCTGTTGGTGCTGCAATAAAAGCAGCATCAATATGCAAATCGCCATCCTGTATGGCCCGGTAGCGCCCGCCATGGGATCGTAATACGGCTGTCTTTTTCATGCCGCCGGCGCTGCACAATTTTCCGATTGGCCCATTCATTGATCCCAGAACATGTGAAACCGTTCCATTTTTTATATGATTGACCAGCGGTTCATGAACCGGAAATAGCGCGGATGGCGCCAGAACCAGGTCTTTCAATCCTCGTTGAGCCAGCTTGTCAACAATCAAATTGACCAGGTAATCGCCATCCCGTAAATGATGGTGGAACGAAATCGTCATACCATTAAATAAATGTATCCGATCCAGCATTTGATCGATGTTATTTAATACTTTGGTTGAGTAATTCGCCCCGCTCGGAATGGGCGGTCCAATTTTCTTCCCAAAGGGTTGGTGTTTGCCTATACCTTTATATGGTATCGCTTTTTGTCCATTAACTTCTGTTGGAACTTCACGGCCAAGACTATTTTTAACCAAATTCATCTTTGCTCCTGCATATCTAAAAATTTATTTGAAAGCCTGCAAAAGTCTGTTTAAATTGTTGACTACTTGGGTAGGTAATATAAATAAATTTAACCGGTTAATGCAATATGCAAAAGATAATTTCACTTATGCAGTCCATAGGATTCACTCAGTATGAATCCCGGGTATATTTGGCTTTATTAAAGCAATCAAACGTAACCGGATATGAATTGGCTAAATTATCCGGTGTTCCGGCATCGAAAATTTATTCAATATTAAACCGCTTACTCGAAAGAGAAATTATTCAGATAATTGATACTGAGCCCAAAAAATATATTCCCCAGCCGCCAGATGAAATTTTATCCCGTTTGCGAAACGATTTTTCATCTGCTTTTAATATTCTTGACGAAAAGCTTGAACATATCTACTCTGAAGAAGCCCATGCCGGAGATCATATATGGAATTTATCGGGACGAGAAATAATAATGCGCAAGGTGGTTAATTTTATTAATGACTGCCAAGAAAAATTATATCTGTCTGTTTGGGATGAAGAACTGGACGAAATTTCATACGCACTTCTGTTAGCTAAAGATAGAAGTGTAAAGATGAGTATTGTACATTTTGGGGATAAAATATTAGGTGTTGAAAATGAGTACAAACACGGACGGGAACATAGTATCCGTGTTGAACGCGGCGGAAGAAGAATAGCTCTAATTGTAGATGATAAAAAGGTTATTCTCGGGCATTTTTCAGAAGATGGATTGAGCAATGCCGCCTGGACGGTTAATAAAGGATTGGTGCTTCTGGCAAAGGATTATATTATTCATGATATCTACTCCATTCGTATTGTGCAGAAATATGGGGAAGAGGCGTTGGAGATTTTTGATCTTTCTTAGTGTATAATATACTTGTAACCAGGAATTGGGAACTGGTTTTAAGGAGAGAGTCATTATGTTTAAAGAGTTACGCGAAATTGAAGTTTATGTGTTAGCTGAAAATTTTGCTAACAAACTTTGGGAAGTCGTTAATTCTTGGGATTATTTTGCCAGGGATACTATTGGAAAGCAAGCCGTTCGGGCGGCAGATTCAATTTCTGCCAACATTGCAGAAAGTGATGGAAGATATCATTATCAGGATAAAAAGAATTTTGGATATTATGCTCGTGGATCATATGAAGAGACAAAAAATTGGCTAAGGAAAGCCATTGCAAGGAATATTATTCCAAAAGAAAAACAAAGTGAACTGATTCAGGAGCTTGAATTGATAGGACCGAAGTTAAATGCATTGATAAATTCGTATAAAGTACCAAAAAAATGAAATTTCCTAATTCCCAGTTCCAAATTAATTTGTAAAATGCATAAAGTCATCAAAATAAGACAATATCACCGAAAGGTAATTATATGAGTGATCTTCATTGGAATTCCGCTATAACAAAAGTGGAACCTAATAAATTGACCATAAGGGGTTATGCTTTAGATGGTTTAATTGGAAAAGCGAGTTATGCTCAAATGGTTTACCTGCTGTTAAAAGGTGAAATGCCGTCGGAAAATGTGGGCAAAATGATTGAAGCCATATTGGTATCTTCTGTGGATCATGGCACTACCCCGCCTTCCGTTTTAAGCGCTTTAACCGTGGCTTCTACCGGAGCGCCTCTGAATGCTTCCGTTGCCGCCGGCATATTATCAATCTCCAAATTCCATGGCGGGGCTATTGAGGATTGTATGCTAATCTTGAAATCAGCTATGGATTCACAAAAAGAAAAGAATATTACTCCCAACGAGGCAGCAAAAGAGATCATTCAAAAATTTAAAGCTGAAAACAAGCGATTGTCAGGATTCGGACATCGCCTGCACAACAATGATCCACGAACGCATAAATTATTTACTCTTGCCGGGGAACTTGGTATTGCCGGTGATTATTGCAATCTGGCCACGACGTTTGTTGAGCAGTTAAAAGAATCTACTGGTAAAGACTTGCCGCTCAATGTAGATGGCGCTATTGCCGCTTTGCTTTGTGAAATGGATTTTGATCCCATATTGGCGAATGGTTTCTTTATGATCGCCCGCGTGCCCGGACTGATTGCACATATTTATGAAGAGAAAACCAGACAAAAGCCCATGCGTAAAATTCATCCAACCGATGTTACCTATGACGGGCCGGAAAACCAATCATTATAATATTTTAAGGATTCAATTTATGAGAGAACAAATTTTGGAACTTTTACCGGAAATTACTAATATTGAAGATAAAACATTACAGGATAAAGTAATTGCCTGTTGGACTGAAGCTGTTGCTTTTCGTGATTGGACTAACCGGGAACTTGAGAGTATTCCTTTTACCCTGCTGGCTGAAAATATCCAGATCCGATTTATCGAACATGTACGTACATGTTGTAAGATGGCCATTGCCTGCGATCAGGTTTTGGACGAAGCATATGGATTTCGGAAGACGCCCGTGAACCGGGATTACTTGATTGCCGGTTCATTGTTAGCTGATATTGGAAAATTACTGGAGTATGAAAAAACTAAAGATGGAAGAATTTTTAAAAGCGATTACGGAAAGCACATTCGTCATCCTTTTAGCGGGGTTGGATTGGCTTTTAAGCACAACCTGCCATCTGAAGTTATGCACATCATCGCTGTGCATTCCAAAGAGGGCGCCGGTGAAACACGTTCTCCGGAAGCAATAATTTTTCATCATGTGGATTTTATAGATTTTGAATTGGTCAAATAAGGTCATTTAGCCACCGAATGACACCGAAAGTTTATATTAAATGATTATAGAAAAAGAGCTCAGTGATAAAATTATAGATTGTGCTTTTAAAGTTCATAAAACACTTGGATATGGATTTTTAGAAAAAGTCAATGAAAATAGTCTTGTAATAGAATTAAAATTATCAGGACTTGAACCTCAAGCTCAGTTTGACATTCCTGTCTATTATCGAGATCAGATCGTGGGTGATTATAGGGCAGATATTCTTGTAAATGAAAAAATAGTACTTGAGTTAAAAGCAGAAAAAGAATATAACAAAGCTCATGAAGCACAGCTTATTAATTATTTAAAAGCTTCTAAAATTAAACTTGGATATTTATTGAACTTTGGAAGACATAAACTCGAATTTAAACGAATAGTCTTTTAATTCGGTGTCTTTCGGTGGCAAAAAGATAAGGAGAGATTAGTTATGGCGCAGTATAAAATTGCCTGGTTACCGGGCGACGGTGTTGGTAACGATGTAATGGAAGCAACGCGAATCGTGTTGGATGCCTTAAAATTTGATGCAGAATATATTCACGGCGATATCGGCTGGGAATTCTGGCGGCATGAAGGCGAACCTTTACCAAAGCGAACTATTGAAATGATGAAAAAAACCGACTGCGCTTTATTCGGGGCTATTACATCAAAACCCAAGGAAGAGGCAGCTGAAGAACTTGATCCCAATTTAAAGGATAAAGGTTATATCTATTTTTCACCCATTGTCAGGCTGCGTCAGGAATTTAATCTGCACACCAACCTGAGACCCTGCAAAGCCTATCCGGGCAATCCTCTTAATTACAAAGATGGCATTGATCTGGTTGTCTTCCGTGAAAATACGGAAGGCATGTACGGGGGCGTAGAGTTTCATCCGATTCCACAGGATGTGTTTGATGTAATGGCAAAAAATCATCCTAAGATGAAAAAATTTAAGGAGTACGGATTGGATAATCTGGCCATGTCCACCCGGATTATGAGTCGCCAGAAATGTGAAAACATTGTAACTCAGGCATTTGAATTTGCCAAGAAACATAACCGCAAGTCAGTCACCATTGTAGACAAACCCAATGTATTACGCGAAACCGGCGGCTTAATGATTCGTACTGCCCGCGAAGTAGCAAAAAAATATCCGAATATCCCCATGTGGGAAACCAACATTGACGCGCAAATGATGTGGCTGGTTAAAAATCCTTTTGATTATGATGTGTTAGTGGCGGAAAATATGTTTGGTGATATCATATCCGATCTGGCTGCTCAATTGGTTGGAGGATTAGGATTTGCCTCAAGCGGCAACATTGGTGATAACTATGCCGTTTTTGAACCAACTCACGGTTCGGCGCCTAAATATGCCGGACAATATAAAGTTAATCCAATGGCTATGTTCCTGACTGCCAAACTGATGCTGGACTGGCTGCAGGAAACCAAAACCGCAGAAAAGCTGGAAAATGCCATTGCTCAAGTGATCAGAGAAGGGAAGGTAAAGACGTATGACATGGGTGGAACTAATACATCGCTTGAGGTTGCTGAGGAAGTTGCCCGGCAATTATGAAAACAGAGTTAACAGAGGAAACAGAAATAACTATAAAGTGCTTTAAATATGACTATGGAAAATTTAGATGAGATAAATAAAATAACTCACAAAACTATCAAAGTAGCTATCGAGGTACACAAACATTTGGGGCTGGGATTTTTGGAATCAGTTTACGAAGATGCTCTTTGTATCGAATTTGATTTGCAGGGTATAGCTTACGAACGACAAACGGAAATCGATATTTTTCATACAAGGATCGCCGTATCAAAGGACAGCGGTTGGATTTGTTGGTAGAAGATTTAGTCATCGTTGAGAACAAGGCTATCAGTGAGGTTCCACCCATTCATAAAATGATATTAATGTCTTATTTAAAAGTTACCTCTAAGAGAATTGGTCTGTTAATTAATTTTCATGAACAGATATTGAAAGATGGTATTCATCGAATACTCTTGCCTGATAAGTATTTAAGCAAATAATCTCTGTTCTCTCTGTTTCCTCAGTTATGGAGAAAATGATATGCAGGAATACATTTCATCTAAATTAGCTCATTTTACAAGAAGCCTTCAGTTTGAAGATCTTACTGCGGATACGGTTATGAATGCCAAACGATTTTTATTGGACTCTATCGGCTGTGCCTTTGCGGGCAGCCTGACTAATGATGTTCAAATTATGCGGGATTTCTACAATGATATGGGTGGCACGCCGGAATCTACGGTAATCAATTCAGATAAAAAATTGCCTATGATTAACCAGTGTTTTTTGAATTCTTTGATGATTCGCGCTTTGGATTACAATGATATCTACTGGGAACAGGATCCTTCTCATCCCAGCGATCTGATTCCGGCAGCCTTAACGCCTGCCGAAGTTCTACATAAAAATGGTAAAGATTTAATAACTGCAATTGTTCTTGCTTATGAGTGGGAGCAGCGTTTTTGTGAGTTTGCCTTTCCCGGCGTTCGCGAAACCAAATGGCATCATGCGACACTGACTCAATTTGCCTCACCATTGGCTGCCGGAAAAATACTGGATTTATCGATTGAAGAATTGGTACATGCTCTGGGTATATCTGCCAGTCACAATCATACATTGGGCGTCGTTACCGCCGGCAATCTAACAATGATGAAAAATACTGTTGATCCCATGGCTGTGCAGTCCGGATTGCAGGCAGCGCTGCTGGCCAAACGAGGCTACGAAGGGCCGGCCCACATCATTGATGGGAAAGAGGGCATTGTTGATGTTTTCCGGAATAATGAATTCAAACTAAATATTCTCACAGATGGATTGGGGGATACCTTCCGTATCAATCGCTGCTCCATGAAAGCTTTTCCCACTGAAGCCCTTACGCATACGCCCATGTCCGCAGTAATAAAATTGATGAAAGAAAATAATATCAAAAAAGAAGAGATTGTCGAAGTAAAAATCGAAACCGTTGCCAGGGCGGCAGATATTCTATCCGATCCATCCAAATATGATCCCAAAACCCGTGAAACCGCGGATCACAGTTTGCCCTATTGCATTTCAGTTTGTATCGTTGACGGTACAGTTACGCCAGCTTCTTTTACTGCGGATAAAATAATGGATCCACAAATTCGTTCCTTCCTGCCAAAAATCAAAGTCGTGGCCAAACCTGAATTTGAAAAAACTTTTCCAGCCTTAAAGCAAGCTGAAGCTGAAATTATTACATCTAATGGTAAATCATTTAAAATGACCCTGGATTATCCGTTAGGTGATTACCGTGAACCTATGGATGAAGTGACTTTATTAAAAAAGTTTGATGCTATGGTACTACCGATTATCAGTAAAACAAAACGGGATCGCATCGTAAACACTATAATGAGTTTGGATAAACTAAAAGATGTAGCTGCTTTTACAACATACCTTTCTAGTTAATAATTAGTCGCCAAAATTATATACAAAAGATAACCATGGGATAGGGAAACCTTCTTCAATAACTTCAAGAATTATTATAAAACCAACATCGGCAGAAATATGCTCACCAAAAAATCGAACGGCTATGGAAAAGGGCTGTTCCGAAATCTTAAAGCCGCTGCCGGTAATTAACCAGTTCTCGCTTACAAAGGCCACGCTGTTAGATATCCGGACATTTCCGCCAAACATGATGATTGGATGTTTGGCAAATTCCAGATCTTCTCCGGATTCCTTTGTATAACCAAGTCCCAAACCCAATGTTAAACTTTTATCACGCTCGCCAAATGTTGCAACGGTAAAACCGATTCCTGCAGACACCTCTTCCGCATTCATATAAAGCGCTCCGGCTGCTATTGCAAATTTGTCATTCACATTCATCCCCAATTTTGGAGCGACATAAAACAATTGTTCGGCAAGAGAAAGGCCGGGAATTAATGAAAATCCAGCCATAAGACTAATATTATTAGTTATGCCATAGGAGACCCCCGGGAAGAGTACATAATAATCAGAAAAGTATCCTTCTCCCTTTTTTAATGGTCGGCCGGTCGGACCGAAAAGCAGTCTTGAATAATTAGGATCTAAACTCTGGTAGGTTCCTTCAATTATCCTGCCTTGTAATGGTTTAATTTTTATTATCACCGATTTTGGTATAATAGCTTCGATGCCGTTAATTGTCTTAAAATAAATTTTACTTTCATCCTGATTCACAATTGATCCTTTAAAACTACTGCGCCATCGTTGATCTCTATTGTAACCAATGAATCCTGAATATTATCATCTGATGTTTTGTATGCCTGATTTAACTGAAAGCTATCAACATCCTGGAAAAGATTTGATTTTTCTTCTTCCGTATCGATGGCAGATTCATCATAGGGAGTTGTTACGATTTCTTTTAATGTGGCGTCCTGAGCAAAAACTGAAAGTAAGGCTATAAAAATAACACAAATTGAGCAAATGGCTATTTGGGATAAATTCCTGCTCATTGTTTTATCCTCCATGTAAAGTGATTCTTTAGCAGAACCTTATTTTAAACATAATCTCAAAAATCTTCAAACTTGTCAATATATTGTGATTTCAATGTCAAAATTTTGTAAAAATATTAGGTGAAATATAGTTGATCAGGACATGAACTGGTCGGTGGCTGTTGGATAGTAGAATAATTAATTATTAAATTTGATTCTGGCTCTGAGCATTTGATTTAGTTTTTTCTGTCTTTTTAGAAGACTTTTGAAAAATCCTGGTGAAATCCAGTCCAAAATATCTCAGACACATAATCAGCAAAGCAGCGGCACCAGCTTCATCCAGGTTACCGACAAATGGAATATTGTCCGGAATCAGTTCAATTACACCCACTCCGATATTTAAAAGATACATAAGCGATATGATACCCATCAGAATTATGATAATATTTTTCATGATTGTTGTATGCTTTCATTTTATAGGTTAATAAATTTTACTGTTTTCATAATATATTAAAATGTACAAACGGCGCCTTTTTTTCGATTAATCTTTCTGCCGCCAAAGCCAGGCGCATTAATGTCACCTCATCCCAGGGCCGGCCGATAGCCTGCATACCTATCGGCAAACCGCTATCAGTGTATCCGGCAGGAAATGATATGGCCGGTAAGCCGGTTAGATTAGCCGGGGTGGTGAAGCGCATAAGTTCAGTCAAAGTAGAAAGATCTGAATCGCCGTTGGGAAGCGCTGTGTTTGGGATGAACGGCGCCGCTAAGCCTGTTGACGGTGTTACAATCACATCTACTTTCTCAAAGGCATTTTTAAAATGATTAATCATCCGGGTACGAACGCGCTGCGCTTTGACATAATCCAGTAATGTAAATGCGCGCGCCAGGGTAAGATTGATTCGCACATCCAGTCCGTGTTCTTTATGATGTTCATCATGATATTGCTCCATGGCCTGGGCCATTTCCCCGGCAATACTAATTAAATGCGCCACACGACCGGCCTCAAGATCCGGAATGACAACTTCATTAATTTGCGCGCCGGATCCCTTAAATTGTTCCAGCAGATTCTGACAAGCGGCAACAATTTCCCTGCTGGCATGCCGGAACCATGGCCAGTACACACCAATTTTTAATCCTTTGATATTACTATTATCCCAGCCGTTTAGAGTTGGCACAGGTTGATGCAATGAATTCGGGTCCTTTGGATCAGGTCCGGCTATTGTTGCATAGCCGAGAGCCAAATCCGATACATTTGCTGCAATTGGACCGATATGCGCAACGCTCCAGTCCAACGGCGCCGCGCCAAATTCGCTGATACGTCCGTAAGTAGCTTTTAATCCGACCATGCCGCATAAGGCCGCCGGGATTCGTACGGATCCGCCGCCGTCTGCGCCAAGTGCAATCGGACATAAGCCGGCTGCCACTGCCGCGGCCGATCCGCTTGAACTGCCGCCGGTATAATGCGCCGGATTGTAGGGATTCCGCACAGTCCCATAATGCGGATTTAATCCGGTTACGCCAATACCAATTTCGTGCATATTTGTTTTACCAATTAACAGAGCGCCGGCAGAACGCAATCGCGCTACTGCCGTTGCATCCTCAATTGCAGGAGACTGACCTAAAAAGGCTGTCCCGACGGTTGTCGGGTAAGGTATCATATCCACCTCATCTTTAACAGCCACCGGCACACCATCCAGCGGACCGAGCGCTTTTCCCTTTTTGTATCGTGTTGCTGATTCCCGCGCCTGCTTTAAAACTTCATCGCGATTAATATTGATAAAAGCCCGTAATGGCGGGTTACTTTGATCACTGTTTTCAATCGCAGCCAATAATTTTTCTGCCACCTGTTCCGGTGAAATGGTTTTGGTTTGATAAGCTTCGGTAAAATCCCAGGCGCTGGCAAATTTAAATTCCAGTCCGGTTTTTGATGTAACCGGCCATTCTGTAACTGATACGGCTGACGTTTCAGTTGCCAGTGTTCCTGTAAAATATAGAGGAAAATTGGTGGGCGCTTCATCAAAATGCTGTTTGCGGAGCTTAACCACACCGGCATTCTTAAGAAGACCGGGAATTAACAGACTACCAAGGGGACTCTCCAGCACAGCAACAAATAGTTCTAATACTGTTCCTGAAAGATCAGGCATCCTGACGGAGTTCAAATCATAAGCGTCAGTTGGATTCATTTCATTCTTCTTATTAGTCATAAAAAAAATTACCTGAAAATTTGTTACCAGGCGATACTCAATCCTGCTTTCAATGATTGCTCGCCGAGAGCAGCCCATTCCATATACGCAACCGTTGGCCCTAATTTTATGGCGCTGCCAATAGAAAAATGATAATGATAAATATCCGTTCCGGTAACATCTTTTCCATCGATTTCCCACAGAATGGGTCCGCCAAATAAACCTGCGGCCGCAAAGGGAAACAGCCGATTTTTAACGTTCCAACTGCTGCGAACACTTAAGCGTACGTCGGTAGAGATATAATCGGTTTTTATCTTATCATCCGATTTTTCTGTTTCCGCCATAGCTGCTCCCAGCATTACAGACAAGTCAAAATATGGTTTAAAACCTTTGCCGGCGAACACATTGTAATCTAAACCAATGGAAGCAAAACCACCCGGATTAATATCATAATCCGAACCTGTTTCCGGGCTGAGCTCGCCGTTAAGAATCATGCCAATGGATGCTTGTATTGTCCAGCGTTCACTAATTGGAATACCGCCCGAAACCGCAACAGTATTCATTTTGACATCAAATTCACTCTCCACTGCATCATCAAACTGAAGTGTTGAATTCAGTGTGCTAAATCCAACGCCTAATTGATATTTAAATCCCTGTTTCGTCTGACCGTCCTCATGTGAACCAAAACATTGTGCAGGCGCACCGCCCGCCGTTGGAACGCCTCAACCATAAACACAGGGAATTGAAAAAAATGATAAAGTAATCGTTATCAATAGCAATATAAATAGTTTTGATAAATGCATATCATTTTCCTTTTCAATATTTTTTTACTAACGATATAACATGAAATTTTAAAGCCAAATAGTATCTTAATCCAATCCGTATACTTTTCTTGAACCTGGAAATTCAACCTGATACTTAATGGGTATAGTTTTTTTCTCGCCGGGTTTCAGATTTAAGTTCCACTCAAGTTTTCGCTCATTATTGAGATCTTCAATGTTTTGATCGGGCACTAATAATTCAATTTTTATATCTTTGTCCATGGCAATGGGTAATTGATCATATATATTTATACTTTCTTCTGTGCTACGACTGTTTTTTATTTGAATTTCATATGCATAAGTAAGCCTTTTTGTTTTACTTATGAGTCCGCTTGATTCTGCAAATTTATTAATCAATACTTTTTCAATTTGAATACTTTCATCAACACCAAGAGCAAGTTCAATCGTATCCGTAGGCATAGTATTATGAATATAAGTTCTGTTGATAAAATCATTATCGACAAAAACATTAATATCGCCTTCAAGCATAGGATAGTCTTTAGAATTAAGGGCCTTTCCTTTTAGATAAACTTTGGGTAAAATTTTAGGAATTGATGTATATTCAAAATCCACGGGTAAATCATTAATTGCAATGGTAACTTTATGGGGGCTGTTATCACTAGGTATAGAATTTTTAGTAGGTAGTTCAAAAACTGTTGATAACTCTTTAGCGCGTACTTCACTGTATTTGGGCTTTTCCATCAGTCTATCCACTTCTTTTCTTTTTTGTGAAGATGGTGCAACTTGTGCCATAACAACGATGGCTTCTGCTTCAAGGGCTTCTGCATTTAATCCAACTGTTAAATTTGCCGTTTGTTTTTCTATTACTTTTAAATGAATTTTAACCGATTGATATCCAATATATGAAATTTCTAATGAATAGCGACCTTGAGGTACATTTGTGATATAGAATTTGCCATCCATATCCGATAATGATCCAAGAGCAGTGCCGACTAGTAAGGCTTTAGCGCCTGGTAAGGGATCCCCTGTGTTTTCATCAGTAATATATCCGCTTATGGCTCCTTTACCGGAGGGCAGGCCATAATTGGACTTATAATCTATGGGATAGCCTGAAGAAGCTTCTTTTTTGGATTCTACATCTTGAATTGGTAATGGAACAAGGTCAACATACCAGCGATCCAGTTCGGGTAAGGAACGCATAGCCATAGGTTCGGCTGTGGAAAATGTTAATTTAATATTATCCCAGTCTTCTCCGGTAGATTGTTGAATCATTCCAAAATATGATATTTCTATTTTTTTCGATTCAGATGATACCCTTGCATCATACATGGGATACCAAGAAGCATTTTCAACAACGTATGAGGGCCGCAGATTAACTAAGCCTGCTTGGCTGCATTCTACAATCACCCGGATATTTTTATAATCTTTGCGCTTAAGGTCTCCTGCCTGATTTAATGTGAGTGTTAAGGTTCGTATTTGTTGTTCAATGTCTTGCTTGATTGCTGATTGTTTTCGTAAGTCTGTATAAATTTTAGATAAGTTTGAATCCACAAAATTCAGCATCTCCGTCCAGGTTTTTATGGAGGATGTGCTGGATAACAACTTTTGGTTTTCATTCTTTACGGATTCCGCCTTTAGTGCTTCTACAAAATTCTTTTTACTTTGTAGAATAGTGATTTGATCATTGGCCTGTTGAAGTAAATCTTTCAAACCATTAATTTTTTCATTTATAGCTTTTTTACTATCTTCCTGTATGTCCGATGTAAATTTTCTCTCGATTTGAACTTCCAGAATTTTTAGTTCTCCGGGCCCGGTTCCGGAAACTCGGATAGATTCATCCCGTAAATCAGATGTAATATTCGTGAATATAATAGTATGAATTCCCTTTGCCAGATTAACTGCGGCTTCGCGTGTGATCATAGCCCGGTCTTTAAAGACAGTAGCTTCAATAACTTTTGAGTTTACTTCTTTAATATCCTGTCCAAATGAGAATGTTACAATTAGAAGAATCAAGAGAAAACTAATTGATTTCATTTTATATCCTTTTTTAAAGTGCGTAATGTGATTATTAAAAAATTACGTGCTAGCATATTGAATTATTCATTCTGCAAAGTAAACTTTAATTGTAACGATTTTGATGTATTAACAGCAATTTTTTTCCTGCCGATTTGAAATCCTTGTTTTATCAAAAAGATGTTTATTGAATCCGAAATTGAAAATGTTCCCAGTTCGGTTGCCGTTTCATCAGTCCAGATTATTGTTTGATCTGTAGGAATAGTATCATAATCAATATCCAGCTTGCCATCAATATCTGTCTCAGCCAACGGAACTGATTGTTTTGATTTGAGGTAGTCAGCATCAGGAATATCAACAAACAGGTAACGGGTCATATTAAAGTCATCTGCAATCATCCTGTAGGCATACACATTATTTGTAACATAGCTTCCGGAATCATAAGTACCATCCCATTGAACTATGTGCCGGCCGGGATTGCAGAGACCATCTAATAATGTTTTTACAACACTGTTATCGGATTGATTGATAACTTGTAATGTGACATGGCTTTGTTTGGGAATCGTAAATGGAATATTTGTAATAAAATCTGATGGATTTGGGTAGTTTTGTTCCAGTTGAAATTCAATTGGAAGAACATGTACCTCCTGATAGATTTGGCAGCTATCTAATTTTTGCAGAGAATCCGAGTAATCCCGGCAGTAAAGCATATAGAAGTAAGTGATATCCTCTTCTAAAGTGTCGATATATGTGTAGGCATATTGTTCCGTTGTGGTACCATGTCCATTAAGTGTCGTATCAGATTTATACGAAACTCTTAATAAATACCCGCTATCTTCTTCAGATCGATATAGTTCAAATCCTGCATTCTCATATTCACTGTATGTAAGCCAGGATAGTTCAACTTTATTACTTTCAATTCTATAACAGTTGAACTCCAATAAATCTACCGAGGTGGCTTTTTGTTGTTTATTTAATTGAACAGATTTTTCTACTTTCCCAAAATTATATATACTATAATAAAAATGAAGTCCTACACCTGCGATTCCTTTGTTATTTGAATCGGTAACCTTAATGTAAATTTTATTTTCAAGTTTTTCAGAATCAGTGGAGCTACTGCAGGATAACAAAATTATAAAAAAGCATAATTCTAAATAAAAAAATAAATTTTTCATAATGTGTACTTTTATAAATTACTATTTCCCAATCGCATGCAATCTCAGAGAATTGGTCCCGCCTGCTTCGCGCGAAGAACCGGAAATCACCACAATATTATCACCTGATTTGACCCATTTGTTTTTCTTTAAATAGATTTCCAGTTGTGTCATATCATCTTCAACATCCAGCATTTTATCCAGGAAAATCGGCGTAACACCCCAGTATAGCGTTAATTTGCGCATGGTTATTTCACTGGGTGTCAGAGCAAGAACCGGCACTTCCGGTCTCAATACGGACATCACTGCTGCCGTAAAGCCGCTGCGTGTAAACACAACAATATATTTGGCGTCCGTTTCATCTGATGCGTAATAAGCGGCATAACAGATAGAATGAGCAAATTCGTGATTTTCTTTATGACAGCGCTCAACTGGTTTAAGGCGAAAATAGGTTGGCTTTTGCTCCGCCTCGCAAATAATCGATTTCATCATGGTGACGGATTCAACAGGGAATTTTCCAAAGGCGGTCTCCCCGGAAAGCATCACAGCATCGCTGCCGTCAAATACGGCATTGGCCACATCCGAAGTCTCAGCCCGTGTGGGAATCGGATTGGTCATCATCGAATCCAGCATTTGTGTAGCAGTGATAACCGGCTTGCCGGCCTGAATACATTTTTCAATAATCTCCTTTTGTACCACCGGAACCCGGGCCGAAAAGATTTCCACACCCAGATCACCGCGGGCAACCATTACGCCGTCCGCCTCAGCAATAATTTCATCCAGATTATTTAGCGCTTCCGGTTTTTCCAGTTTGGCAATGACCGGCACGCGATTCTTGCCCATAAATTTCTTGATGTCCCGTATGCTATCAGCTTCTCTTACAAAGGACAAAGCCACATAATCTATCCCATTGGCCAGTCCGAATTCCAGATCCTTTTTATCCTTTTTTGTCAGGGACGGTTCGGATATCTTTACGCCCGGTAAATTAATACCGCGCCGATCATATAAACTGCCGCCGTTGATAACTTCACAAAAAATATCCACTTTTGTTTTTTCAAGCACTTTTAATTTGATCAGGCCGTCATTCACTAAAATGTTATCACCGAATTCCACATCATTAGCCAGATTTTTATAACTGGTGCTGACAATATTTTCATTGCCAACGGTTTTCTCATCCGTCGTAATGGTGAATAAATCCCCCGGATTCAAAGAAATCGGTGGTTCGGCAAATTTACCAATACGGATTTTAGGGCCTTGCAAATCCTGCAGGATGGCGATGGGTTTATTCAGTTTTTTAGAAACTTTGCGGATAAGTTTCATTTTTTGCAGATGTTCTTCATGGCTGCCATGGGAAAAATTGAGACGGGCCACATTCATGCCTGCTTCTGCCAGTTTAGTAAGCATTTCCTCAGAATCACAAGCAGGTCCGATAGTACAGATAATTTTTGCATTGCGCATATATCTATTGCTCCTGAGAAATATATTTTATTTAAGGATTGTATATCAGCTTTCTAAATATATTACAAACTCTTGGTCAAAGATGCTAATGGGAAAATATTTTTTCGCGGATTGAAAACTTAATTGGACTTTACCGGAGAATTATTTGGAAGAACGTGCCCAGGTCTTCAGAAAAGTAATCACTTTCTCGCGGTCATGATGATCGCCGGATTCCAGATCACCTGTATTTTGTGAATGCAAAAGTGTGCCATCACTATTCAGTACAAATAAATGCGGATATCCCGCTGCTTTCGGATATTGAGCTAATACCGCCTCGTTTTTGTTCTCTTTGCTGTAGTTTATTTTTACTACTATAAAATTTTCATGTAGAAATTGTTTGATATCTTTGTTCTGTTCAAAAAAACTATCCAGTTTATGACACCAGCTGCACCAGTCACCGCCAACATCCAGCAGAATACGCTTAGCGGTTCGCTTTGCTTCCACAATGGCATCTGCAATATCCTTCGCCGCATCCCGGGCCGGATCAAATTGAGTCACCGGCACATATTGCGTTTTTGTAGTATACTGCTTATCACATTCTAAAACAAATACCGTGAGCATTATGAGTAATAATAACAAATATCTTTTATATTTCATATTCTAAATCTTTTATTCTTTGTGCCTTTGTGTCTTCGTGTGAATTTAGTTTACCAGGGAATTTCAACAGATAATTCTTTTAATTTTTCCTCAAATTCTCTGCGTTCCAGATTGCCCTTTAAGGTGCCGTCTTCCTTGTATTCAACCCAGCCAAATTCCTTGGCCAGATCAATTGCCTTATTTTTATCCCCGGCTAATAATGTTTGGATAATTTTCATTTCCATGTTAGATAAATGGCTACCGTTCCAGTCATAATCCAGAAAAGCCTCCCAGGCCAAAGGACACCATTTGCTTACAATCTCTTTCCCGATGGTCTCGGCATAACAGCGGATTTCATACTGGGCATGCTCATCCATGCGTAAACGTAAAAATCGAAACAAATTATTCAGATCAATTTTCCAGTAGGCTTCCGTATAGGTGCACAGCGGCAGATCTTTGCGGGCCTGTTCACGGGCGATGCCCAATTCAAGCCGTTCATTATAGATTTTACGGCTCAATGCATGCAGTTCTGTTTCCTGTTTTGTCAGTTCAGCGCCTTTTTCAGCATCCATAAAACCCTGGCTGCCTTGTTTATTTGATACTGCCTGCAGACGCCATTCATTCGGCTGCGTGGTTTGGGTTGCATCGATAGCAACCGAATACCGTGTTGAGTATTCATTGATATTGGCTGTGCGGTGACGGATCCATTGCCGCCAGGCGTCCATTGGTACACGCAGATGCAGTTTTATTTCACACATTTCAAACGGTGTTGTATGATAATGGCGCATCAGGTAGCGGATCAATCCGCGATCCTCGTGCTGCTTTTTTGTACCTTGGCCGTAAGACACGCGTGCCGCCTGTACAATGGATTCATCACTGCCCATGTAATCAACTACACGAACAAAGCCGTCATCCAGCACTTTGAACGGCTTGCCCAATATATCATCCAGCGCTTTAACCTGCGGACGCGAAATATCCTCGAACTGGTTGCCCATAAAATCCCCATATTTAGTGTTTTAGCGATACAAAGTACTTATATCTATTATTTCATTCTAAACAATCCCTTTAGGGATTATACCTTTATTGTTCAAATCATATTATCACAATTAATAATCCCATAGGGATTATATATTTATAGCCAACAATATCATTATATATCATTTCGTGCCATCGGCACGATATATTAATTAATATCCTTTAAAATGTATTTCTCATCATAAGAAATATTAAACCGCTGTAATATTTCCAGATATTCCTCTTGAAAAGTCTTCTTCTTATGATGTTGTTCCTGATTCATGATATATTTAGCAACCTTATCGATGTGTGAATGAGAATATGAAAACGCACCATATCCTTTTTGCCAATTAAAATGTCCCTGTACAAATTTATTTTTATTGATCCATTTTGATGAATCACCTTTTATATCCTGCAATAATTCGGGAATTAATTGATGAGGTTTATAGCCAATAAAAACATGTATATGATTTGGCATGCCATTGATTGCAATTAATTTATGTTGATTGTTTTTAACAATACCGGTAATATATTTATACAATTCATCTTTCCATGTGGGTTGAATGAGTGATATTCTATTTTCTACAGCAAAAACAAATTGTAGATAAATTTGTGTGTATGTGTTTGCCATATTAGTAATATTGCGCCCCTATGGGACTTTCATTCTCTTTGTAATTTAACTTATCTATAAATATCTTGTCCCTATCGGGACATTGTTTTAAATTAATTTTATATACCAAAACGTTATGGAATTATTCCGGTTGATTTTATAAATTTTTATTTTGAATAGATCAAATTTACAATTCATTAAATACGATTCAAATTTTTATTGGGAATTCCTACATATCAGAAATTATAAATGAAAAAGAATATCAAAATCATTTTAAAAATTCTCGAAGAAATTTATGTTGATACGACCACTGCTTTAAAATATAATACACCATTTCAATTGCTGGTTTCCACCATGCTGGCGGCTCAGAGTACTGATGTCCGGGTAAATATTGTTACCAAATATCTATTCAAATTGGCTCCGGATGCCAGATCCATGAGTAAACTAACATTACATGAATTGGAAGATGCTATTAAAACGGTCGGATTATTTCGAATGAAAGCAAAAAATATTCTGGCAACCTCGGCGATATTAGCAGAAAATTATGATGGTGATATCCCTGCAACTCGCGAAGAATGTATGCGGCTGCCTGGCGTAGGCAGAAAAACCGCTAATGTGGTTTTAAGCATTAGTAAAAATATTCCGGCTATCGCCGTAGATACACATGTATTCCGTGTAAGTAATCGCATTGGATTGGCAAATGGAAAGGATGAGCTGGAAACCGAAAAACAATTGATGAAAAATATTCCAAAGGAAAAATGGTCAGATGCACATCATTGGTTAATCTGGCATGGTCGGAGAATCTGCAAAGCACGTAATCCCCTATGCATTGAGTGCCCGATTAGAAAGTATTGTAATTATGTGGTTTAAAACCAATATTTAATGCCGGCGCCAAATCCGAGAAAATTTGCATTAAATTCAGGTTTCAATGTTTGAAAATGTTCATACTCAAAGTTTTTCCTCTTAATTAAAGAATCACTCCAACGGATAAATCCGAATAGTGCCGTATGTTCGGTGATAAGCATGTCGGAGCCAAGCGCAATATTAATAAAAGGAATTGTTTCGGCAGAGGACTCTTCAAAAAAGTCTGTTTGAACATTGAGTGCTGTAGCAGATATTCCAGCTCCAAGTGTGAAGTAAGGTCTAAAATCACTTTGTTGAAAATAGTAGGTTGAATTTATAACAAAAGAAAATATTGATTGATAGACTTCATAATTAGCTACTTTTTCTCTCGGTCCAAATTTATAATATGCCGATTCGACGCCCATGAACAATTTATCATATGCTTCAATTTGGCTCCCAAGTGTAAAACTGGCGCCATCATTAGCATTGCCCTTTTCCGGATAGATATCCGGAGTGCGAAAATCGCCGTATGGAATTTCATAGGCGCCAGCCACGTAGATATTAAACTTGGAGTGTTGCGAATAAATAAGTGCCGGAATGTTCATAATGAATAATATTATTAATAATCGTAATGATTTCATTATTAAATATTTCAGAAAATAGTATTTCGTTCCTTTTTCCAACTTATGTTTAACTTCCCTCAGGACGCGTTTACTCCAGCGGGACTCATGTTTTTTGATAAATTCCTCAACCGTTTTTTTATTCCTCTTGGATACATCCCGTAAAGCCCAGGATAGAGCCTTACTGATCATTTCGTGGTGATCATCGACAGCCAGTTCACAAATTTCCATCGTCCTCTGGATATCGCCGATACCGCCCTGCGTTTTAAATTTAGTGTAACCATAGAAACAAGAGCCGCCCGTCGAATCCAGAAATCATCCGACTGCCAGCATGATTTGATTTTCTCAGTGTTCTCTGTGGCAAAAGTTTTAAATATTGTGATCCTTAGGTAAAATCATCAGTTTGGGTATCCGCACATACTCCGGTTGTTTGAGAATGAAGCGAACCGTTTCCACAATATCTTCCGGAACCAGAGGATCACGTATCCCGAATTTATCCTTCGGATGTACTTCCCATGAATCATGCAGTTCGGTCATCACTAGGCCGGGTTCAATACAGGAAATTTTAATATCACTGCCGATCAGTTCCAGCCGCAGCGCTTCGGAAAGCGCCTCCATGGCAAATTTTGTGGCAGCATACGCCCCGGCAGTCGGACGCACTTTAGTCCCCAGCACACTGGACATGTTAATTAAATGACCGTATCCCTGTTTTTTAAATAATTTCATGAATCGATAGGTCAACCGGAAAGTTGCTTCCACATTAAGACGGATCATTTTCGACATTCGCTTAATGTCCAGCTCTTCAATAGGCGCCGCTTCAATAATCCCGGCATTGTTGATGAGAATATCACATTTACCGAATTTATAAAAAACATAGCCGTCAAGGGAATCAACAAATTCATTATCGGTCAGATCACCCGGAATAATGTCAACCGTATCGCATTGAAGTTCTTTAAGCCGTTCTTCCCGGCGGGCGTTTAAAACCAGACGATATCCATCTTCCTTCAGCCCTTTGGCCAGAGCATAACCAATCCCGCTGCTGGCGCCGGTTATCAGGCAGATTTTATTTTTATTATCATTCATGCTTCCAGTGCCTATTTCGTATTAAAAATTAAACTGTATCATTAATTAAATATTTATGCGGGTAAAAATAATAATTCTAATGTGTAAAATAAAATTAATTCGTTTTGAGTTTAATTTGCAATGGCATAAATGATTAGATCAATTTCATTTCCACACTGAGGACAGTAATAGTTTATTGATAATTTGGAAAGATAGATTTTCCAGATCTGACTCATCTTATAATAGGTGTCTTTGTCTGAAAATTTAACTTCGATTTTGGTGCCCTGCAAAAAACGGTTCAATTCCAAAGCGCTTTTAAACTGACCGGCAAGTTCTGTATACACAATCTCACAAATAATTAAATCGCCGTCTTTAGAACATTTTTCCAACTTTTGTAAAGATGATTTTAGAAAATCCTGATTGAGAATAAGAATGTCCAACCGAATATTAGTATCAATTGCAGTTACCACTAAGCGCCCTCGCGAAGGCGCTTCATAATATCATCGCTTTTTTTGTCTTTCTGGTCTTTGAGATAACCGATATATTTATTAAAATTTACTTTCCTTTGAGACTTTTTTATGATCACTTTTTCATCTTCAATATCGAAATGAACTTCATATCCCCGCTTAATTTTGAGCATTTATCTTACTTTTTTTGGTATAGTTATCTGACCTTTTTGTGTTAGAGTCGGCATTATGACACCCCTAAAAATGTACTACCATTTAGTATTACAAATATGTTTTACCTATGCTGCCATATCAAGATACAAGTTGAAAAATTAAAAAATTGCGGGATGGTGATTTCTGTTTGATACACCACCGAAGTTAAGACAACAAACGGAGGTGGCGACGGAAGAAAGACCCTTCGAAGATCCGGCTCAGACGGACTTTTTTTCAAATCTTTTCGTATGGCAACGGACTATGCAATAGACCAAAAAGCAAGTTTACATGAATGCCACTTATATACCGAATCTACGAGGAGGGTAACGACCCCG
>JAFGKZ010000042.1 GCA_016928315.1 Calditrichaceae bacterium | reverse complement strand
GATAAAAAGAAGCGAGCCGGCAAAAAGGAATCCCAAAAAAGATGTAATAATCCACTTCCAATTAAACAAAAAATACCAGAATCCCTCTGTGGAATCCGGTTTGCCCCAATTAGCAAAAACAAGAATAAACACAAGAATGAAAAAATGAAAAGCCGTTTGCCATAAGGGGCGGCTTTCTTCAGGCTCGGGCATAGCCAATTGCGCTTCCACTTTTGCTGTTTCTTCTTTGCGATAGATAAGATGCATTATCAGACCGATCACTACAGAAAAAACAACAGCGCCAATAATACGGGCAATACCTAACTCCAATCCCAGGATACGCGCCGTTAAAATAATGGCCAGTATGTTAATTGCCGGTCCGGAATACAGGAAAGCGATGGCTGGTCCCAGTCCGGCGCCCCGTTTGTGAATACCTGAGAACAAAGGTAAAATAGTGCATGAACACACAGCTAAAATAGCGCCTGAAACCGAGGCTACTGCATAGGATAACCACTTCTTTGTTCCGGCGCCGAAATATTTAATCACTGCCGCCTGGCTGATAAAAACCGCGATAACGCCGGCAATGAAAAATGCGGGTACAAGACAAAGAATTACATGTTCCTGCGCGTACCATTTGGTGAGCTCAAAGGCTGAATAAACAGCTTCTTTAAAAACGGGGCTATCTATGGGCATTAAATAGGCAAATAAAAAGAATCCGGCAATCCATAAAAAAGGTTTATATTCTTCTTTCCAGTTCATTTAATTTCCATTCTGTATAAATAAATCGAATTAAATTCCACAAAGTGTGTTGCGATCTACCGTACTCACTTTTTGCGCATCATTTTTAATTGTATCCTCATCCGGAAGAGATAATTTGATCAATGGCAATAGATATTCAATAACTTCATTATCATTTTTATCGTTTAGATAATAGTTTACCCATTTACCATCTTTATTATCCAGGATAAATTCTGCATCACGCAAAATAGACAGGTGTTTGGATACGGTAGAAGCAGCAAGGCCAAGAACTTCGGTTATTTCACAGACACATAAGGGACGTATTTCCAGCATTTTAAGAATACGGATGCGGTTACTATCTGAGAGGGCTTTGAAGGCTTTACTTAATCGTCTCATAAAGATTCTCATTTCGTTATTTGGCGAAATGTAGTTAAAAATATCTTTTTAGTCAATACTTATGCATATTGCATGAATGAAAACTCTTCATTAATTTAAATTCGATAAATTACAGCAAATTTAAAATCTGCCTTTTAGAAGAATTATTAATGAAACGTGGAGTCCTGCTGGCTTTCAGCGCTTATATCTTCTGGGGATTGCATCCGATCTACTGGAAAATGCTTAAAACCATTCCGGCTATTGAGATAGTTTCCTACAGAGTATTCTGGTCATGTATATTTTTTATTGTAATTCTTTCTATGCGCCAACAATGGGCAGTATTCTACAAAAAATTAAAATCATTAGAAAAAAAATGGCTGCTTTTCCTGCCGGCATTTTTGATTGGGAGTAATTGGCTGACCTACATTTGGGCGGTCAATGCAGATTTTATTCTCGAAACCAGCATGGGCTATTTTATATGTCCATTATTAAGTGTGTTTTTAGGTGTGCTTGTGCTTAAGGAGAAACTTCGACTGGTACAGTGGATTGCCGTAGTCTTGGCCGGTATAGGCGTTTTAGCCATGACTATCATTTACGGACAGTTTCCATGGATTTCATTATATCTGGCTGGTACATGGGCATTCTATGGGCTTCTCAGGAAAAAGTCGCCTCTTGGCGCTGTGGAAGGATTATTTTTAGAGACGATGGTACTTTCAATTTTTTCACTATCCTGCATTTTTTATTTAACCAATGCCGGCGAAGGGCACTTTTTATCAAGCTGGTCGATTAGTGTGTTTCTAATTGGCGCTGGTATTATCAGCGGATTACCATTAATAATTTTCATTGTGGCTGCAAGACTAATCAATTTCTCTCTGATTGGAATTATTCAGTATATTTATCCGACACTCATTTTCCTGATTGGTTATCTCATCTATGATGAATCCCTGAATCAGGCTAAATTAGTCGGATTTATTTTTATTTGGATAGCATTGAGTATTTATAGCATAGAAGCTGTTTTATTTACGAAAAAGAAAAATCAGGTAAAAAGACGGGAAGCAATTTGAACAAGACTTCTGAAATATCAGCGGTGCTTATTGCGCCGTGCGGTATGAATTGTGGGATATGCATAGGATATTTGCGGGATAAGAAAAAATGTCCCGGCTGTAATAAAGAATCTGATTCTAAGCCTGGTACATGTAAAAAATGCATAATTAAAAATTGTGAACACATAAAAGAAAGCTCATCCGGTTTTTGTTATGAGTGCCCTAAATATCCTTGCAGGCGTTTGAAACAATTGGATAAACGATACCGAACCAAATATCATATGAGTATGCTTGAGAATCTGACCTTGATAAAAGAAGAGGGAATTGAAGTATTTTTGAAAAAGGAGGATGCCAAATGGGCCTGTCCGGAATGTCATTCCCGTCTCTCTGCTCATCGGAATGATTGTTTAGTATGTGGTGCAAAAATTTTTTAAACATGGTCAGAAAATAATATTATAAATTATACCCGTTTTCAAATATCAACTGCAATAAAATTAAATTATGTATAGAGTTATTCAGAAATATTTCTT
>JAFGKZ010000041.1 GCA_016928315.1 Calditrichaceae bacterium | reverse complement strand
TTATTATATGAAACACACCTCGATTAAAATCGGAGAAAATAAATAATGGCAGAAAATCAGGAAAAAACCAAAGCGGTTGAAGTTGCCGTATCGCAGATTGAACGTAATTTTGGTAAAGGCGCAATCATGCGGCTAGGCGATCGTGCTAAAGTCAATGTCGATGTAATCCAAACCGGTTCTATTTCTCTTGATGCAGCATTAGGTATCGGTGGTATTCCACGTGGACGCATCACGGAAATTTATGGCCCGGAATCTTCTGGTAAAACGACACTGGCATTGCATGTAGTCGCTGAAGCACAAAAGCTGGGAGGGTTGGCAGCTTTCGTAGATGCCGAACACGCTTTGGATCCCACATATGCAAAAAAACTTGGCGTGGATACGGTTAATCTCCTGGTCAGTCAGCCGGATAATGGTGAACAGGCTTTGGAAATTGTTGAGACGCTCGTTCGCAGCGGGGCCATGGATGTTATTGTTGTGGATTCGGTTGCCGCATTAGTACCCAAAGCGGAAATCGAAGGTGAAATGGGTGATTCCCATATGGGCCTACAGGCACGTTTGATGTCTCAGGCATTAAGGAAACTTACAGGTACTGTGAGCAAATCTAATACCAGCGTCGTTTTTATAAACCAGGTACGTGAAAAAATCGGAGTCATGTTCGGTAATCCGGAGACGACCACCGGCGGCCGCGCACTAAAATTCTATACATCGGTGCGTTTAGATATCCGTCGAATTGCAACTATCAAAGAAGGCGGTGAGAGTATGGGTAACCGGACGAAAGTGAAAGTAGTTAAAAATAAGATGGCGCCGCCTTTCCGTGAAGCTGAGTTTGATATCATGTACTCTGAGGGTATCTCAAAAGAAGGCGATATATTGGATAAAGCTGTTGATTTTCGTATTATTGAAAAATCCGGTACATGGTTTTCTTATAATGAGACCCGTTTGGGCCAGGGACGTGAGAATGTAAAACGCTTCCTTCAGGAAAACAAAGATATGCTGGATGAAATCACCCAAAAAGTGCGTATTAAACTTGGGCTCGATAAAGATCCAGAAGCCAAAGTAGAGACAGAACCAACCCCTGCCAAATAGCATTTAAGTCAATAATCTTGCCCTGGAGTTTATCACTTACAGGGCATTTTTATTTTAAATAAATTATATCTATAGAAAGCAATGTTGATTACTAAGATCGAAGTTCAGAAGAAGCAGAAGAATTATTTTAATCTTTATATTGAAGATGATGTATATCTTTTTAGCGTAACTGAAGAAACTCTGCTTCATTTTGGGATTTCCAAAAACAAAGACTTCTCCGATAATGAGCTGGAATCCATTCAATCATACGATCAAAAGATGCGCTGCGTTTACCAGGCCTACCGCTATCTCACCCGTCGTCCCCATCTGAATACAGAATTAAAACGTAAACTGTCAGCTAAAAAATTTTCAAATTCAATCATAGAACAAACACTGGAATATCTTAATCAAAAAAATTACATGGATGATGAGGCGTTTATAAAAATGTACATGCAGGAACAAATCAATCTTAAAAAAAGCGGTCCATTGATTATAAAGAAAAAACTAATGGAAAAGGGCGCCCATTCCTCAGCGATTGATCCTATTTTAACGGAAGGTTACCCGGAAGAGCTACAAATTGAGAATGCTGCAAAATTATTTCAGAATAAAATAAGATCCATCCGTGAAGAGGATGAAAAAAAAGTAAAAGAAAAAATGTATCGGTTTTTGCAACAAAAAGGCTTCACCTGGCCGATTATCGAAAAAGTATTTTCAGGCCATTTCGATTAGATAATAACTTCGTTTATTCTATCAATCAATGTTGGAAAAAACAGAGGCTTTTCAAAAAATTCCACATCCGCATTGGGATCCAGATCATCCAAATTAGAGGCATGAGCGGAGATCAGAAATACCGGTATATCTTTAAAGGTGTCTTCATTTCTTAGCCATTTAAAAAACTCAATACCATTTTCACCAGGCATACCGATATCACTGATAATTAAATTAAAATGAAATTGCCCAAGTAATTTCCTTGCCCGGTTTGTATTCTTTGCGACGTACACTTTAAACTTATTTCGCTCAAGATACAGTTTAGCCATCAAGCCGGAGCTGGAATCATCATCAATAAATAAAATATTTTTCAGAAGCGGTTTATTCATAAGCACATCTATATCTTTTGAATGATCAAGTGAGGAATTTATGAATTTTCCACTGAATTGCAATTGATATTCGAAGACTAATCCAAAATATTTGTACTTTGTATTGAGTTGACTTTTATCGGCTTACTGATTATCATTGAAGCCGACTGATTTATTTATAACTGAAAACGTATTTGAGGATACTATGACATCGCAGGAAATTCGTCAGCAATTTTTAGATTTTTTTAAATCGAAGGATCATACATTCGTGCCGAGCTCACCGGTTGTGCCTCTGGATGACCCGACTTTGTTATTCACCAATGCCGGCATGAACCAGTTTAAAGATATATTTCTGGAAAAAGGTACACGAAAATATAAACGGGCGGCTAACTCTCAAAAATGTATCCGCGTCAGCGGAAAACACAACGATTTGGAAGAAGTTGGCCATGATACCTATCATCATACATTTTTTGAGATGCTGGGTAACTGGTCTTTTGGTGATTATTACAAGAAGGAAGCTATTCAGTGGGCCTGGGAACTTTTTACCGAAATCTGGAAACTTCCCAAGGATAAACTATATGCTACTGTTTATAAAACGGATGATGAAGCCGAGCAATTGTGGAAACAGGTCACGGATATCAATCCAAACCATGTCCTCAAATTTGATGAGAAAGACAATTTTTGGGAAATGGGCGCAACAGGTCCCTGCGGACCCTGTTCCGAAATTCATATTGATTTGGGCCCGAAATTTTGCAACGGCAAGCATAAAGATGGCACAGAATGTTTTGTTAATGGCGGTTGCCCCCGTTACATTGAATTATGGAATTTGGTTTTCATCCAATATAATCGTGATGAAAACGGCGATCTGCATCCGCTGCCCAAAAAACATGTGGATACCGGCGCCGGATTTGAGCGGATTTTATCTGTACTCCAAAATAAAACATCCAATTACGATACCGATGTTTTTGTACCCATCATTGAGCACATCGCCAGGATTTGCGGTCAGGATTATAATCAATCAAAAGAACAGGTAGCCTACCGGGTGATCGCCGATCATGTCCGTATGCTTACTTTTTCCATCGCCGACGGCGGACTTCCGTCCAATGACGGGCGCGGCTATGTAATGCGCCGTATTTTAAGACGTGCTGCCCGTTATGGCCGCAAACTAAATATGCATGAGCCCTTCATTTATAAACTAGTCACTACGGTAGTAAATGTAATGGGTAATGCTTATCCGGAACTCATTGACCGGGCTGAACATGTTACCGCTGTGATTCGTGCTGAAGAGGAACATTTTAATCGTACCCTGGATCGCGGGCTGGAAATATTTGATAAAATTAAAACGACATTGCGGGATAAAAAGAAAAAAGTAATCGCTGGGGAAGATGTATTCCGTCTTTATGATACCTATGGTTTTCCGGTTGACTTAACCCGTATTTTGGCTGAAGAAAACGGATTGACTCTGGACATTTTGGAATTCGAAAAATTAATGGAAAAACAGCGTGAACGGGCGCGTGCAGCATCAAAGTTTGGATCTCAGTCTCTGGATTCTGATAACTGGATAATTATGAATGAAGGTGATGATTCCAGCTTTGTGGGCTACGAGGAGCTGGCGATTGAGACTTATATTATGCGTTACCATGTGGATGATAAAAAAATCCGGATCGTGTTGAAAGACACACCTTTTTATGCCGAATCCGGCGGTCAGGTTGGTGATCGTGGTACGCTGATTCTTGATGATATTCAACTTGAAGTTGTTGATACCCAGAAAGACGGGGATCATATTATTCATATTTGTAATAAAATGGCTGACTTTAATCCCCGAACGGATAAAGTATTAGCAGAGGTCGTATCGTTTGAACGGCAGGATACACAGAAGAATCATACAGCGACCCATTTATTACATGCTGCCTTAAAATCTGTACTGGGCAATCATGTGAACCAGGCCGGTTCTCTGGTTGAATCTGATCGTTTACGATTCGATTTTACTCATTTTGAAAAAATCAGTGCCAAAGAACTGCGTGAGATAGAAACGATTGTTAATCATAAAATACAGCAAAATATCCCGCTGGAAATCGCCCATGAAAAATATACAGAGGCCAGGGAAAAAGGCGCCATGGCCTTGTTCGGTGAAAAATATGGCGATATAGTGCGTACTGTTCAGGTTCCCGGTTTTAGTCTTGAACTTTGTGGCGGAACTCATGTTAGGGCAACAGGTGAAATTGGAATATTTGTAATTACATCGGAATCCGGTATCGCTTCGGGAGTTCGGCGGATTGAAGCTATCACAGGAACCAGAGCAGTCGAATATGCTCTGAACGCTCATGATACTTTACTGAGTCTTAATGAATTGCTGAATTCTCAATCGGATCAGTTAATCAAGAAAGTAAAAATACTCCAGGAAGAAAAAAGAAAACTGGAAAAAGAAATAGCCAAATCAGCCAGTTCTAAATTAACCTCAGATATCAACAGTATCTTAGCACAAACTGAAATGATAAATGGCATAACCACGCTAACCTATAAAACAGAAAACGTACAGGCCAATCAACTTAAAGAACTCTCTGACCAAATCCGCGATAAAGTAAAATCCATTGCGGCCTTACTTTTATCCCAAACTGATGATAAGATTAATTTCGTCTGCATGGTTACGGACGATCTGGTCGAAGATAAACAATTGAATGCTGGAAATATTGTTAGGGAAGTTGCAAAAGTTGCCGGAGGAGGCGGTGGAGGTCGGCCTAATTTTGCTACAGCCGGCGGTAAAGATATTAGCAAAATAGATGCATCGATAGAAAAGTTTAAAGAAGTTTTAAAAAAATTTTAGCGAAAAATTATATCTCAAATATATCGTTGATTGTTGTCGTCTTTTGGGCCATAGTGTATAATTTTATTACAAAATCAGACTGTATCCCAAATAACTAAAAAAACGCCGGCGGCAGTGCCGGCGTTCATGGAGTATTTGATGGGTTTTGGTTTGGGGTCAACACGTTATTATTAAACAGCTTATCATCCCTGCCTAATAATAAAATCACTTTTCAATGCTTATTATTCTTCGTCAAATAAATGAGAAATCTGCGGTCCGTATTTTTCAATTGCGCAATTTCTGCATAACGCATGCGAAATCCGCTCTTCTTTATTGGCCGCATCAAGATCATATTTTTGTAATGCCAGTGCATAAGGAATCCAGCCGGTTTCGGTTTCAACCGAGTTGCAGACCGCGCACATCATGATAATATCAGTTTTTTCCCAGCTCACAACTTTTAAATTCGTATACAATTTAAATTAGTTTTCCTGTTTATTATTTTGAACTTGTAAATATACAGAGCAAACAATGCGCCAGTTTTTAAAATTGAATAGAAAAAAATAATTTTGCTGATAAGTCTGCTTGCATTGATGACATTGCAGAGTTTATATTCCTTATAGTGGATAACAGATTAGTGAAAATTAAATATTAAATTAAGGATGAAAATGAATAAATTTTTTATGTTGATTGTTTTATTCCTGACATCGTTTCTCTTTGCGAATGATTTTGGTTTTATTGCCGGTACTGTTGTAGATAAAAATACAGGCGAAACTCTGCCCGGCGTACAGATTATAATTGAAGGTACGGATTATGGCGCCGTTACAAACATTGAAGGTTATTATGAAATATATAAAGTCCCGCCCGGTGAATATGAACTTTTCATAGAATATCTTGGATATACGAGCATTAAAGTAATGGGTGTTAAAGTTGTTGCAGATTCTACCACAGCTATCAACTTAAAAATGGATCAGGGCAATATTTAGTTAAATCCATCACCGCTTTTTATTTAACTTGATCTGCGCTTTATTTGGATACTCATAGTTCTATTTTTTAAGAGAAGCTTTTGAAAAAATATATGCCGGTATATCCTGATTAAATGTGATATCATCCACGATAAACTCTGTACCCTGCCCTTCTTTGAGTACATCTTTGAATATCATTCGCGTAGGATACCATCTGCCATCAATAGATCTTACATCTTTGAAATCTATTCTTTTTAACAGCGTTCCGCTTTTTGCATAAAGTTCTTCGCGCAATGGAATAAATCTTTTTTGATCGGCCCAAAGTTTTCGTTTTGGATAAGCTAAATCCTTTTCAGTTGCCGTCAATTCCAGAATCCAGCATACAGTATTCTCAAGTGTATCCCTTCCAGCTATGACTGCATCATAGACTTCATGTAATTTATCATCTTCCATCATATCTTCATAGGACAAATCCGATCCCATCACCGATTGCCTGAGCATATGTCCTGATATCTGTATTGTTCGGTCGGTTCCTGGTGAATACATCCAAAGCTGATCACCCAATTTTAACATTTTAGTACCCTTATCCCGGGCTGGTGCAAGGTACTCAGTAAATGATTTTTCTGTACCCTCTGTCCAGGATTTTGACTCAACCGTTCGGTCGCCTCGTTTACCATGTATCACCATTTTAGAAGAAATAACCTGATTATCCGCTGATAAATTTGCATCAATTTTTTTCAGGATTTCATTGGCAGAAATATCCTGTGCAAAGACCTGGTTTGAAAATAGTACGATAATTGTGATTATAACTTTTCTAAAAAACATCTTCAAATCCCTTCATTTATAAAAAATCCTTAAACAAAAACGTTGGTTGATTTATGACTGCAAACTGCCGCTGCAAACTGCACACTATTATTATGTTTCAAGTTCCTTAAACAGTTGCGCCGTCTGCCTTTTATAGATGCCAATTCCCGAAAGCATCGTCCCGATGACCGTGGATATTAATCCCGGGATAAATCCGATATAATATGCCGGCAGGGTAATTTTTGCGCGAAATACACCCGGCCATAAAACGGTTGCATTTTGCATTAAATCACTAAAATCCAGACCAACTTCCTGCAAATAAAAAGCCGCACCCAAGCCAATTATGGTTCCAATAGCGGATCCAATAAATCCCACAATAACAGATTCATAAATTAACGAGCGATACACTCTGCCTTTAAATTCACCAATGGCCAGCCGCAGACCCATTTCACCGTAACGCCGCAATCCGCCGAGCAATCCCGCATTCCACAAAACAATGGACATAGCCAAGACAAAAACAGAGATAAAAATACTTATCATTCTGGATATATAATCCAGCATACTTGCCAGTTCATTTTGATCTCTCAATTTTAACATCACCGGAGCAAATTCACCTGTAGAATCCTTATAAGCCGCATTAAATCTATTTTGTACAGTAGTTGCTGAAACATTATTATATATTCCGTTTGAAAAATAACCGAGTATTTCACTGACTTCATCCTGCATATCCATTACATACTTTGCATCCGTGATATCTAAAATCATGGCGCCTTTATCCATGGCTGTAACACCAAATTTAATAGTCCCGGAAACAATATAATTCTGCATGGCCATGCTGCCATACATAGTGGAAGTCATCAGTGTCACGATCTGTCCGGGTATAACTTTTAATTTATCTGCCAGTTCATCACTAATTAAAATCTCACCATTTTTTTCTGGTGACTTACCCCTAACTATTGATTTGTTAATATTTAATCGCTCAACTTCTTTCGTATCGGGAGATAAAAGATCCACGGCCAAACCCAAAGCTGGTCCCTGAGCACGGGTTTCACCTTTATTATCCGGAGCATCAATTAAACCGCCAAACCGAATCCGTTCAACCCACTCCATTTTGGGATAATCTTTTCTCACCTTTGCTAATAACTCATCAACATTACCAAGGGCAAGCTCCACAGGCATCTGATCCATGTTATCCTCATACCCGTTTGTAACAATCTTAACATGACCGGTTGAATATTTTGCATTAAAATCAATCATATCGCCAAGAATGCCGTTGATCCAGCAGTGAGCCAGCACGGTTAAAGAAACCCCTAATACGACAATTACAATTGGGAACAGGCTGCGGTGATGATCTCTTAATATGCCTTTTAATAAAAATTTAAACATTATTTTCTCCGAAATATTAAGAAGTTAGAAAATAGAAGTCAGCAGATAGAATAGATACATACTGAACAATTTTAATTTGAATTAACCTCTTTCTTCCTTATTCACAATTCATCATTTATAATTCATAATTCTAAATCACTTTTCCTTTGATAGCTTCTGTTGGATTCATTTTGGCAATTCTTCTGGTAGGCAGAAACGAGACAATCGTAACTACAATTAAAACGATCAATGTTGTTGATATCACTAATCCCACACTGTAAACGGGTAATATTTTTTCCGCAACCGCCATACCCATATCATCCGTTCCTGCCGGCATCGAAAGACCGGCAACCGATTGCCAGTATAAAAACGGAATCCCATAGATTGCGGCGATAAGAGCCGCTAAAATTCCATGCATAGCGCCTTCAACGGTAAACAAACGAATCACCTGTCCGCGCGTCATACCCAGAGCCATATGGGTTCCGATTTCTCTTTGACGCCGGAAAATTGAAAGCACCTGCGTATCAAAAATGGCCAGCATAGCCAACAATAATAAAATAATATACATGATCGAACCGCCAATGGATTTTGAACGAATCATTTCTGTCAAATCAGAAAGTAAAAAATCATGATCTTTAAATTCCCAGCTGCTTGTTAAAATTGGTTCAGATACCTCTTTTGCAGCAACTATAATTGTCGCTTCATCAGGCATTTGCATCATTTTTTGTAGTCTATCCAATGGCAGCCAAATTTGGCCATTGTCAACTGAAGGCACATTTGTTTTGAATACACCGACAATCCGTATATCAGCTGCATCAAAAACACCATTAACATCGCGCCAGCGAACTGTCATATAATCCCCTGTCTTTAATTTGATACTTTTCGCCATGCGTGTACCAATAACTGCCGGAATTTCATTAATCATTGTATCCAATGGTGCAGTCGGTAAAGCTAATATCATTTGTTCAGGATCTATGCCTTTCAATAGCACCGTCTGCATATGACCATCCGGATAAATAGTTGCCTGTGAAATTAATATGGGTTCGAGGTTGCCCGCATTGATTTCTTTTTTTAGCTGATAAGGAACGGGACCGTGGCTATCCGTCAAAGTAAATGGATCATATGGATCATACTTTTCATGCCAATAGATACCTCCGCCTATTTCCCAATTTATTGTATCCACTTCGGCCTGGTGATTCCAACCATCCAGTATGCCCCTGTGCCAGATTATTATGACAAATGAGAATGATAAAACTAAGACATTAAGCCAGGTACGCAATCCTGCGCCCATTAAATTTCGATATGCTAATTTTATTGATAACATAACTTCCCCTTAAAACGGAGAACGGAGTCCGGAGACAGGAGACCGTAAACCGGTTTGTATTATTTTATATAATTTTAGCCAAATTTTTCTTTTCTGGTTTTGATCAGTTTGAATAACATTGCTGAGATTTTTCTTGTTTTTTCAATGAGCTCTTCGGCTCTATTATTCTGGATGATATTGATTTTCGGTGCGATATATAGCTGCGTTCTTAATTCGCCACAGGATGCCTTTGCAAAATACAGAAATTGTATGAATTCTTTATTTGAATTTCTTTCAAATCCCTCTGCTATATTAGAAGCTATCGAGACCACAGCACGTTGCATTTGATCCTTTAGACTAAAATCCTTGCACGCTTTCAGAATACTATAAATTTCAGGTGCCAGGGATATTGATTCTTTCCACACTTCCAGATCTTCAAATTTTTCAATTTTACCCATTATTCAAAACCTTTATTAATCGACAAAAAAATTATTACTAATCTGCTATGCTCTTCCACCCGTCTCCGGTCTCCCGTCTCCCGTCTCCGGTCTCCGGTCTCCCATCTCCAAATGTTCGTCCTTTTCTATTTTACCATCCAGCAATGAAATTTTTCGTCTAATGTATTTAATTACCTTCTCATCATGCGTTGCAAATATGAAAGTCGTCTCTAATTCTTTATTTAACTTTTCCATCATCTGAAGAATATGATGAGAATTTTCAGCATCCAGGTTTGCGGTAGGTTCATCTGCCAGGACAATTTCCGGTCTTTTTACCATGGCTCTGGCAATGGCTACACGCTGGCTCTCTCCACCCGATAATTGTGCCGGTCGCGATTTCTCTTTATCTGAAAGGCCAACCCATTCCAGAGCATCGAGAACTGCTTTATGGCGCTCATCACTCGTGTAATCCAGAAGCAGTAACGGGTATTCAACATTCTCAAAAACGGTATAAACCGGTAATAAATTATAAGTCTGAAAAATAAATCCAAGATGATGATTACGCAGTTGAGCCGCCTCTTTATGCGTTAAATCCGATATTGATTTATCCAAAATAATAGTTGATCCTTTAGTCGGTACATCCAGAGAGCCGATGATATTTAGCAAAGTCGTTTTACCTGATCCGCTTGGACCGACCAATCCTGCAAATTCACCTTTTCCAAATGTCAGGTTAATATTCTCCAACGCAGTAAACTTCCCTCCGCCCATTGGAAACTGCTTCCACATATTTTCAATTTGAATGATATTTGAATTATCCATTTTAACTCCTGCGCATATGTATTATATATCTTAATACCAAATTATCTGATGAATATTCTAATTTATTTTTAATGATTGAATACCACCATGAATTGAAAACCTTTACCTGCAAATAGATTTTGATCCTGCTGATTTTGATAAATTTGAAATTCACTTGGATTCCAAAATCCCATTACATAAAAACTCCACTGATCATACGTTCGCTGCCAGCTGAGAAACCGATACATGCTTTCATTTGACCAGTCATAGTAAAAAATAGAATTCAGATTATCCAGTAAACCAAGCGGATAATTTAATGATAATGCCGAAAATGATACTGATTCCCCCCACTTAAAAGGTTCACTGGATACATCGACTTTTAAATACTCAGCCAAAACATGCAAACCATTTTCAATATCAAAGGTGTAATCCATACCTAAATTAAGCATCCTGTTGTAGCGTTGTGAAATCGAGTCAAGATCAGAATGATTAATGGCGCCTTCAAACCACAGACCAACACCAACATCCCATTTGCCATCCAAAGCCAGACGATTTTCAGAAAAAGATTCATCATTATTTAAGATGCCTTTACTATATGCAATTCGATGATGGCCTGTTATACCAATCTCACCAGTCCAAAGTGGAACCTGTATCCTTCCACCAAATTCCGGTTTAGTCTTTATGCTGGGAAAAACTTCCCATCCTTTAGTTTCATCATTACTGTACAATCCCCACAACCATATATTGGCGTTATTTAAAAAGTAATATCTGCCCAATAAACCATAAATCCCATCAGTAAGCTGAAGGGGATCCCGCGGATCAATACGATCGAACCACATGAGCGCCCGCAGCAACGTGGCCGATCCAAAATTAATTTTCTGTAAACCGGCGCGTAGTTCAAACTGATTCCCGGAAAATCGCAGCCATAAACGATATAGTTTAACTTTTCCATTCATTTGATCATCCATTTTGGAATAATGGTTAGCCATACCATAAAAATTACCGGCCACTTCTCCATCAAGAAGTAAATTATCACCGATTGATTTCTGAATGGAAATGGTTGGGATATATCTCAAACCGATTTGCCCTTCGAGTTTCGGATCAGGATTTACCGTTAGCCAGGATGAAACCTGTCCCCGCCAGTCCAGTGATTGTGCTGATATATAAATCACAGAACAGATCAAGAAGAAAAAAACAACGATGGCTCTTTTTATAGAAAACGGAATCATTCATTTTCTCTTGGTAATATACCGTAAAAAAAGAACCGCGTCAGCTCCATAATTACATCTTTCGGCGTTTTATACATGGCAATCAGTTTTGGATCGCCGGCCATTTCAAAAATTTTATTTAATTGATAAATAATAAACTCAAGTTTTAGATCGCTGCGAATCTCACCTTCTTCCTGAGCTTTTTTATAATCGTTTACAATCATTTCCAATACTTTATGTGAAATGTTATGAAAATGCTCGGAAATTTCCGGAACTGCTTTTTGATGCAGGTCAGCATAAAACTCAGGACTAATCTGATCCACACTTTTCAATTTCATATCAATAGTTTGGATCACTTTTTTATAAAACGGAATATCCTGATTCATAATCGCCTGGTATGTTTCTGTTGATTCATTTGTTATTTTATCCAAAATATATTTAACCAGATCAACTTTATTTTTGAAAAATTTATAAAAAGTCATTTTGCTGACCTTCGCTTCCCGGCAAATCTCTTCAATAGAAACGCGGCGCATACCATATTTCCAGAATAAAGATTGTGCTGTAGCGGTAATTTGGTTCTGTTTGTTAATTATCTTTTGCATATTTAATAACCATTAATATACTACTTTACGTTCTCTGTATCTTTTTATTATTTTCGTATAAAACGTACAATCTGGAAGTTTCAAAGTCAAGAAAAAAAATATATAGAATTGAAGATAAAAAAAATAGTAATAATAACGTTAA
>JAFGKZ010000040.1 GCA_016928315.1 Calditrichaceae bacterium | reverse complement strand
GCATCCATCGACTAAGTATTGGCTGCAGATTATTATTAGCCTCATCATCTAATAGTTCTAAATCTTTCATTTCATCAATTAAACGCGCGCTCTCCGGCCAGTTTTTGTTTATCCAGTTCACATGTAAAGCGTTATAAAATGAAGCGTAGGTATTTTGCTGAAGATTTTCATTTTCCGGATAGCGGTAATAACCGTCCGCATAAACGGCAAAAGCTTTGATAAAATCTTTCTTTTTAAACAATTGCCCGCCCCAGCTAAAGTAAAGTCCAATTTCAAAATTAACATTAGACCGGGAATCGCGGTTGAATTCCTGGGCCAGCAGAACAAAATCGTAAGCCTGTTTAAAATCATTATTTTTTCTGGCAAAATAAGCCCGGTTATAAGCCAGTAATCCCAATAGTTCTGTATTCGTAATGACCCGTCCTTTACTGTTTTCATGATAGTACAATCTATCCAGTCCGATTTTCAGTACCTCACTTTCAGGATAATACCTGGCCAGGTACTGGGAGTATGCTTTTAAATTTTTTAATATATCAAATCCCATACTGCTGGTATTTTCCACAATAAGATCACGCCCGACATTATTAAAAATCGTATAAACGTGCGTAGGGGTTTCGAATGCTTCACAAGACCAGCCTAAATCCTCACTGATAATGTTATATAGAATGGTTGCAGCCACACAATTATACTCTTTGGATCGAACAATATCCGCTAAGGTTGTTGATTCCAGTGCATAGGTTTTCAGCCAGGTGGAATGCAGATACATAAAGACGGTTCGGGCAGAACCTATGGGATCATCATAATTGTAGGTAAAAGACTTTACTTTATTCAGCAATTCATCATACCAGTTCAGATATCGCGGCATACTGTCAGGATCAGTTATACCCGAAAGGATAAATGCGGCTTCAATTTTTGAATATTCATCCAGGTAGCCATCGGCGATATCCTCCTCCAACGATTTAGTATCCGCCAGAACCGAGGAATAAAATAGGTATATACAAATAATAACATACCGAATTGGAATTACCATTGATTTGTCACTCAGAATTAATACTAATAACATAATATTAGTAATATAGAATAAAATGCAAATCTTTTTATATCAGACTATGTGCCGCACTTTATTCAAAAATAGATATATGATTTAAGAACTTTTAAAAATAAATAAATTCGACCCGTTTTTATTTAGTATAGACCATTCTTTTGACTATTCTGGTATTACCGCCGGTTAACTGGTAAAAATAGAGACCGGATGCTACCGAGAAATTGCTGTTATTGGTGCCATTCCATTTATAATTATAATACCCCGCTTCCATGGGTTTATTATTCAGTATGGTTTTTATTTTTTGTCCAAGAGCGTTAAACACTACCAGTGAAACTTCCGCATTCTTTGGCAGGGCAAAACGTATGGTCGTTTCACCGTTAAATGGATTCGGATAATTCTGCATCAGTTTAAATTCAGCCGGCAGTGGTTCTTTTGCCGTTGCCGAAGGCGTTAAAGTTAATATCTCAAAAGCGCCGTTGTAATCGTATTGAATTAAGCGGTAACTATATTCCTTTTCCGGGATTACGCTGGAATCTCTGTAAATATATGCAGTGGAATAAGAAACCGAACCCAGTCCCTTTAATTCCGGTGAAGACTTGTAAGAAGCAATCGATTCATAATTATCATCTTCCATCCCTTTTCTTTCCACTTCAAATCCAAGATTATCAATTTCGCTGGCTGTTTCCCAGTTAAGCTCAATAAATCCGTAATCGCCCTTGGCAGTAAATGATACTAATTCTACCGGCAGGGAATAATCGTCGTTGACTGTTTTAGTGCCGCCGGCAAGGGGCACACTGCCTTCGGGAATGATATCCATCGCGGAGGTAACGCCGGTTAAGCTGATATCAGTCAGATTTACAATCCTTGTTTGATATGTTTCCCCATTCATTAAAGGAGGATAAAAATCATAAATCACCAGCCAGTTTTCTGTAGTACTAGCGGAAATAATTACTGAGGACAAAGTAAATGTTGCCATTATACCAGAATAATTGGCTGCAGCCAGAATATTATCTGTCCCACTATCATAAACGCCATTATTGTCCACATCACGCACCAGCCGAACCCCCTCGGGCATTATAGTACCTTCCGGATCGCCAGTGCCCTGATGCGTGATGGTTATACTGTCTACCTGGATATTTTCCAATGTGCTGGCGTTTAATTTGAATTGCAGCATTTCAAAATGGTACTGTTCATTAATATCGCTGACTCCGGGATTATAGTCGCCAAGATAAATCGCCATACTTCCCACTGCGCTGATCGTCTTATAATTACCCGCCATGGGAAAACCGGTTTCTGTAATTGGATTTCCGGAGGTCGCACCTGTCGAAGTAATCTGAGCAGCGTTATAAATACCGGCCCTGAAAGTAACACCATTGGCTGCCGATCCGTCAAAACTAAGAACCAGCAACCAGTTCTGATAACTTCCTGCCGGAATAGACACACCGCTGAGATTAAAAGTGACCGTACCATCATCACCTGAAAAGCTTAATCCTGTGCCAAGCTGGGTATCTCCCGCATCCAGTAATCCATCATCGTTATTATCCCGATACAAGCGAACTGAATTATTAACAACATCATTTCTGTCATGCCCGGTGCCGCTGGCGGTAAATATAATTTGCGATATATTGATCGCTTCTACACCACTGGCGGTTAATTTCATCTGCAGCATCTCTACATTGGCGGCTGAATTAGACTCAGTTCCAGCCGGAGGTGTGTTTGTGCCTAACGAGAGCGTTAACGATCCGGTCGCACCTATTGTAAACAAACCACCCTGCACAGGAACGCCATTGGCATAAACAGGATTGCCTGTATTATCCCCGGTCGCTGTAATATCTGTACTGTTTACAAAGGATACTCTGAAATTTTCAAAGTTGGAGGCATTGCCATTTAAACTTGTTAACAGAATATAGTTTTTATTGGTATTGGCCTGGATATGCTCGCTAAATCCTGTGAAGGTTACAAAACCATTATCTGAAAAACAGGTCTGGTTGCCATCCAGTTGAGGTTCACCTGAATCCAGAGCACCATTATTATTATCATCTATATACAACTGAAATGCGCTGGCAGCAAAATCGGTCCCGTCATCGAAGGTACCGGACAGCCTGAATGTAAAAGCGGATACCGTTACATCTTCATTTCCCCCGGCAGCCACATTAAGCTGAATGGTAACTACATTGCCTTCCGTATTGGTGATATTGGTATTGCCCGGATTATTCGGTCCTGCGGAAACATCAATAGTTCCGGTATTAGTTATGGTTGCCTGACCTCCGTAAATAGGTCCGCCTGTTGGAATAATTGTGAGTCCGCTGGTTACTCCGGCGGCTGAAATCAATGCATTACCGGTATATAATTGGAACGTCTCATTAAGTTCGTTATTTGCGCTGTTAAAATTGTAAACAACTATATAATTTTTTGCCAAACCGCTGCTTATGGTTTCCGTAAAACCATAGAACGTAATTGTATCATTATCAGATGCCGGCGAGGTAGTAACTCCCAACTGTGTATCATATAATGTGTTTAGCAATCCGTTATTATCGCCATCCAGATAAAGACGCGCGGATACTATATCAGTCAGATCATCGCCTGTTCCCGTCATAGCTACACTGATTTGAGTAATATTAATATTTTCTACCGGATCGGCAGCTAACTGAAATTGTATCATTACTTCATTTTGCACACCGGCTGAAATATAACGATATTCCGGATTATTGGCGCCTGCTGTAAAGGTGAGAGTGCCGGGCGTACCTGTAACATGTGTCTTTTTACCGCCTACCAGATTGGATCCGGTAATATTAGCGGGTTCTAAAGAGACCGCTCCGCTGCCGCTGATATCTGAACTTAACACCGAAACTTCGGCATAATTGCCTGCTGAGCTTGAACTAATCGAATTTATAATAAGCCATTGGACTGTAGAACTAGCCGGGATACTTTCACCGGAAACAGATATGGTTACCGGTTGTGGCGTACCGTTGCCCGTACCGCCATAAGTAGCAGAAGTGATAAACCGGTCTATATTAATATCCAGCAATCCGTTTTCATCCATATCCTGATAAATCCTGACATCCGGATCGGCAAAATTGCTTCGGCGCAGATTATTGGTTTCCGGCATAACCCGGATGCTTGTTAAGTAAATATCTTCGACATCATTGGCCGTCATAGTAAAAGCCAGCATAGTAAGATCAGGAGCCGATCCGCCAAAACTTACATCACCCGGATTATTATCAGCCAAAGCAAGAGTCAGGGTGCCGATTTGCGAAATGGTCATTGTATTTCCGTTGACCGGCAATCCCAAGGGTGAAATACTTTCTGACGAAGAGACACCGGTTGCGATAACCTGGCCCGGATCATCAAAGTAAGCTTTGAAGGTTTCATCCGGCGAGCCGTTGCCGTTTAAATTATACATGAGAATCCATTTCTCTGAATTCCCGGCCGTTATCACTTCACTTAAACCGGTAAATGTAATTAAACCATCATCGGTAAACGAAGAAACGGCGCTGCCGATCTGGCTGTCATACACAATATCATAACGGCCATTGTTATTGGCGTCACGGATGAGAAGCGCAGATGTGATATCCGTTGATTCGTCAGCTGTTCCTGAGGTTTTGAATGAGATTTCTGAAATATTAATATTCTCTGTTGCATTGGCCGCCAGGTTTATTTGAATCATTTCAAATTCTGATTCCGAAGCCGATATCGTTCTGGCAGTAGGATTATAAGGGCCCTCGCTTAGCATTAATGAACCGGTCAGAGAAATAGTCGCAGGATTACCATTTACAGGTGCACCGGAAACAGTTGCGCCCGACGCCGTGATGTCGGTATTTGCAGTTAGAGTAACAGCGAAGGTTTCATTATATGCTGCAGCACCGTTAAAATCATAAACAACCATCCAGTGTTCAAATTCACCAGCTTCAACGACTCTGTTCAATCCGCTAAAACTTAAGGCACCATCATCATCAAATTCTGTGACCGAACTGCCAATCTGTGTATCCTGTTCGAGATTCAAAACACCATTGGCATCGCCATCGAGGAATAATCTCGCTCTGGTCAAATCAGTGTTCTCATGACCGCTGCCACTCATATCAAAATCAATCTGGGATATAGTCGTACTCTTTAGTGTACTCGCTGCAAGTACAACCTGCAGCATAACTTCGTTAACAGCAGACTCGCTAACATTTCTGGCTATTGGATTTTTCCCGCCTTCGCCAGTAAATAACGACACATTCCGTGAAGAAGAATTCGTCTCAACGGTTCTCGTATTTCCGGTAACCGGCAAACCTGAGACCGACCCGGCAGTTAAGGTAACGCCGGTAATGTCCACGCGGAAGGCAGCCCCATCGGCGGCGCCGGTAAAATTATGGATAACCAGCCAGTTTTGAGTTGTTCCATTGCCAATCGCCGCATTGGGAATCGTCACACTCACAGGATTCCCAATCGGTGAATTACCCCGCTCGCTATAGTTCCGTGATGCCAGCAGTTGATCCACAACAGCATCTACAACACCATTCTTATTTTTATCCAGGTAAACCAGAATTTCATTATCAACTACTCTATTTCTGCCAAAACCGTTTGTGGCCGGATCAACCGTAATTGCAGTGACCACAGCATCGCCGCCGCTGGCAGCTAGCTGTAATTGATTCATAGAAATGTTGATTCCATCAGGTCCTTCATAAGAATTTGCATGATTGTTGGATCCTAGACTTACAGTCAATGTCTGGGCGTTCAGGAAAAACGCGCTAATTAATAGCAAGATAGACTGATGATAGATACTATTTTTAATTTTTTTCATATTTATAAAAAAAACAGACTTTTTAGGGTCTGCTATTTTAAAATTCCTTTTATTATATCTTTCCTTCCTGTTTATTTTATCTAAATCATCACTGCTGCATCTTTTTCTAAGTTATATATTCGGATATTATTCAATGAAAGCTTAGTTAACTGATCATTTAGTAAGCACCATTCGCTTTACTAGTCTGGTTTGGGCGGCATTTAACTGATAAAAATATACGCCCGATGCTACCGAAATATTGCTGTTATTGGCGCCGTCCCATTTTAAAGTATAATAACCGGCTTCCATAGGTTTATTGTTCAGTATGGTTTTTATTTTTTGTCCAAGCGAGTTAAACACTATTAATGAAATTTTAGTATTCTTTGGCAGAGCAAAACGGATGGTTGTTTCGCCATTAAATGGATTGGGATAATTCTGCATCAGATTAAATTCTGCCGGCAGGAGCTCTTTTGCCGTTGCCGACGGCGTTAAAGTTAATATCTCAAAAGCGCCGTTGTAATCATATTGAATTAAGCGGTAGCTATATTCTTTTTCCGGGATCGCGGTTGAATCTCTGTAAATATATTCCGTAGAGTACGAAACCGAACCCTGTCCCCTTAATGCCTGCGAAGTCTTGTAGGAATCAATCATTTCATAGAAATCAGCATCGCTTAACTTTCTTTCCAGCGCAAAACCAAGGTTATCAATCTCACTGGCTGTTTCCCAGTTCAGTTCAATAAAACCATAATCTCCTTTGGCAGTAAAAGCGACTAATTCCACCGGTAAGGAATAATCATCATTGGCCGTTTTAGTACCGCCATAAATGGGTACGCTGCCCTGGGCAGTTATAGATTCACTTGATGTTACGCCGGTTAAACTGATATCGGTAAGATTAACGATTCGTGTTTGATACGTTTGTCCATGAATCAAAGGCGGACTCCAGTCATACATCACCAGCCAGTTTTCCGTATTATCCGCTGAAATAATCACTGAAGACAGCGTGAATGTCGCTGTGGAACCGGAAAAGTCAGTCACAGCTAAAATATTATCCGTTCCGCTGTCATACAGACCATTATTATTCACATCGCGAACCAGCCGAACGCCATCCGGTAGAATAGTACCCGCAGGATTACCCGTTCCCTGATGCGTAATGGTCAAACTGTTGATCTGAATGTTTTCGATAGTGCTGACTTCCAATTTAAACTGCAGCATTTCAAAATCGTATTGTTCATTGATATCGCTGACGCCGGGATTGTAATCGCCTGCAAAAAGGGTTAGACTGCCAACCGCATCGATTGTTTTATAAGGACCAACTACCGGGAAACCGGTTTCCGTTATGGATAACCCGGAATTCACTCCGATTGATGAAATCTGAGAAGCGTTAAAAATACCTACGCGAAAAGTAATGCCATTGGCGATGGCAGCGTCAAAATCATAAACCACCAGCCAGTTTTCACTCGTACCGGCATCAATAGTATCCGCGGCAATCGTAAATGTAACGGTTCCGTTGTTGCCGGAATAAATCCGTTGAATATCAATCTGCGTATCGCCTGCGTCAAGCTGGCCATTATTGTTAATATCGCGATACAGGCTGACGCCATTGCCGGTATCATTCAAATCCGTTAAATCATTTCCAGTACCGTCTGCAGTAAAAGTGATACTGGTAATTCTAATATTTTCCACTCCGCTGGCTGACAATTTGAGCTGCAGCATTTCAACATTCTGAGCGCCCGGGTTTTCCGTGCCAACACCCGGATTATTAGATCCCGTAGTCAAAGACAGTGATCCCACAGCGCCGACGGTAAATAAGCCTCCCTGCACAGGCGCGCCATCCGGATAGATGGGATCGCCGGTATCATCGCCGGCTGCAGTGATATGAGTGCTATTGGAAAACGACACCCGGAACGTTTCAAAGTTTGAGGCTGTCCCATTTAAATTTGTGAGTACAATCCAGTTAACATTGGTACTTGCCTGAATGGTTTCATTTAATCCGGAAAAGGTAACTGTTCCATTATCATCGTTCGGATTCTGACCTGTGCCTAATTGTAATTCACCCGTATCGTAAGCGCCGTTGCCGTTATCATCATCATACAATCTAAACGAAGCGTCCTCAAAATCCAGCGTATCATCAAACGTGCCGGACATAGTAAAACGGATGGAGGTAATCGTTACATCTTCATTGCTTCCGGCGGCAATATTTAACTGGATTGTGGTAACATTTAAATCTGAATTGGATACGTTGGCGCTTGCCGGATTATGCATTCCGGCTGAAACCGTCAATGTTCCTGTGGCTGTAATGGTAGCTAATTCACCATTAGCCGGACCGCCGGTTGGAACGATACTTGAACTGCTTGAAATCCCCGTTGCGGTTACATAAGCGTTGCCTATGACTGCTTTAAAATTTTCTCCAACCGCGTTATTAGCGCCATTATAATTATAAACTACAATATAATTTTTCGCAGTACTCGCGGAAATGGTATCAGCAAAACCGGAAAAAGTAAGCGTGTCATTATCGTTCATTGAACTGATGGTGCCGCCCATTTGAGTATCATATAATAGATTTAAGGATCCATTATTATCGCCGTCTAAAAAGATGCGAACGGAATCCAGATCATTATTCTCAGTACCGCTGCCGGACATAATGATCTTAAATTCACTGACCTGGATATCTTCCAGCGCATCGGCGCTCAACTGGAACTGAAGCATGGTTTCATTTTGGGCGCCGCCGGAAATATAACGATACCCAGGATTTTGTGATCCTTCACTTAATGTCAATGAACCCGGCGTTGTACCGCTTACATGAGTTTTAACGCCGCCATAAAGACTTGGACCGGAAATATTTGCATTTTCATCCGAAGTCTGCCCGGTGCCGCTGATGCCCGTGCCGGTGACGGATACTTCCAGATAATCACCAACCGATCCACCGGTTATAGAATTTATTATCAACCATTGTACTGAAGAATTAGCGGCAATGGTCTCACCGGAAATTGGAATGGTTACCGGTTCTGGACTTACAATTTCAAGATTAAGAAAACTAGTATAACTGGCTGATGTTATGAAGCGGTCTGTAGCAACATCCAAAGCGCCGTTTGCATCGACATCTTCATAAATATATACTTCCGGATTCCCGGTGCCGTTTATTTCGCTTCTGAGTAAATCATTTGTTTCAGGAGTAACGGTGACTGCATCAATACTGACATCTTCAACATCATTAGCAGACAAAGTAAAAGCCAGCATGGTCATATTGGGAGCGGCGCCGTTAAAATTCTCGTCTCCAGGATTGGTTTCAGCCAGGGCTATTGTAATCGTACCCACATCAGAGATCGTCATGATATTTCCATTGACAGGCAAACCAATAGCAGAAATGCTGTTACTGGATGTTGCGCCCTCAGCGGTTACCTGGTTTGCGGCGTCAAAATAAGTTTTAAAGGTTTCATCCGCTTCTCCATCGCCGCTTAAATGATAAATCAGAATCCAGTTTTCAGATTGCCCGGCATTGATTGTTTCACTGATACCGGAAAATGTAATCGAACCGTTGTCGGTTAAGGTTGTTATGGTTGAACCGATTTTATAGTCGTACAACACATCATAATCGCCATCGCCATTTACGTCATTAAATAATTTAACGGAATCAATATCAGTCGATTCATCAGCGGTACCGGTTGTTTTAAAACTGATGGAAGAAATATTAATGTCTTCCGTGGCGCTGGCTGCGAGCTTCAACTGCATCATTACCAGCTCCGATTCCGAAGCAGAAATTGATTTTGCCAATGGGTTATTTGTTCCTGTTGAAAGCGTTAATGAACCCGTCGCCGATACGGTAGCCATATTGCCGTCAGCCGGCGCTCCGGTAATGGTAATACCCGAGGATGTGATATCGGAATTAGCGGTCAAATCAACAATAAATGTTTCGCTGTTATCCGCAATGCCATTCAGATTATAGACAACAATCCAGTGCTCGGCTGAACCAGCGGTGATGGTTTCACTAATGCCAGAAAAACTAAGCGTACCGTTATCTGAGAAACTGGTAATTGTGCCGCCTATTTGGGTGTCTTCTTCCAGGTTTAACATGCCATTAGCGTCGCCATCCAGATACAGTTTTGCACTACTGAGATCAGTACTTTCGTCAGCGCTGCCGCTCATATCAAAATTGATCTGCGTAATGACAGCGTTTTCCAGCGTACTGGCTGCTAAAACCACTTGCAGCATAACTTCATTGCCGGCCGAACTGCTGATATCACGGGCGATTGGATTAGCGCCGCCTTCGCCGATATACAGCGAACCATTCCTGGTTGCCGGATTGGATTCCACCGTTTTTGTGCTGCCGGTTAGTGTTGTTCCCGTAACGCTGCCTGAAGCTACCGAGATGTTCGTTACATCAACTCTGATATAATTGCCATCGTCTGCTCCATCAAACGAATGCACAATAATCCAATCCTGATCTGAGCCGCTTAATACGGCTTTGTTAGAAATGCTAATGGTAACGGGATCGGCAGGAATGTCAATATCCAATGGCGGCGGTATAGCGCTATAAGCTTCAGACGCAATCAATTCATCCACATCGGTTTCCAGCACGCCGTTATGATTGATATCTTCATAGATTAAAATTTCCGGATCAACCAGTTCATTTCTTCTAAAACTATTACCTCCGCCGGCTGTCGGATCAACCGTTATACCGGTTACCACCATATCGGCGCTGGCGCTCAAATGCAATTGCATCATTACGATAGACGAGCCATTGCCGTCCTCATACGAAGCGGCATGATTGTTATCTCCAAGACTAACGGTGAGTGTCTGAGCATTGATTGCACCGGCTATCAAAAAAGAGAGCCAAATTAATTTTTTAAGATTTCTTTTTATGTTCATCATTTTTTATTACACTCCTTGTAGAAAAATGAACAGGCTCTAACTATGTATTATTACCTTTTTCCACATGTAATCACATACTTGATTTTGGAATTTCTATCCGTGTGTTTTATTGCAGTCATGTACTTTATTTTGCCTTTATTTACGTCCATGTTTTTAATACCAAAAGAATTTTCGGTATAAACTGTTAAATAATTAACCATTTAGATGCAAATACTAATAAAAAGATTCCCATGATGAGACGGATCACAAAAATTTAATAGATTTTGTGATATAGGCCACTCAATATGCAATTAATTCAAGGTTTATGGGAAAATGACTTAAAAAATTATGGAAAAATATTGACCATAATTTATAAAAAGTTGAAGTCCATTAAAATTTAATATGGCGCGTATTAAATTGTTGGAAAAAACTTTTAATTATATGGACAATTCTTCGTCATAAGATCAATGAAATTCTAACAAGCTATTGAGTGGTGTCGATATTATTGAATAGTAAGATAAAATAAAGATAGTGATTAGAACGACACATCGAACGCATATAGAGAAAAATAAAAATGGAAATAATTCCTTATCATGGACGTGTACATTAATTATCTATTGTTTTTGTTAATAAAATATCTGTTTTCTCCTATAGGATTATTGCCGCCAGTAAAACCGGTATATGTAAATAAACGAATTTAATAAATCTGAACAATAATTAGAACAGAAGCGCAAAAAAGGAATCAAATTAACGGTGCTTTATAAAGACAAGAATATAGAATTATCAAATAAAAGTCGGCTGGAAGAAACAACAGACTTTATATTCATCCGAGATAAAGGCCCGTCTGATATAAGCATTGATGAACATAACAAACAATCTATCAGCCCATTAAATATCCTGCAATTTTCCGAGAAAGAAATAAATGATATTCTGGATACACTCCCTGATATCGTACTAAAAATTCAGAGCAAGGGAAATATTGTTTACTGCAATTCTCATAATAATCATTTAAATTTGACATGTGATGAAATAGTTGAGAAAAATATCAGCGAAGTTTTTCACCCGTTAACACACCTGCAATTTATTGAGGCCATCAATAATCTGCAAAAAAGTAAATTGCCGCAGGTATTCGAATTTCAGCAATTTGAAAACAGTGAATTACGTCAATACGAAACACGCATAAATAAAGTCAGTTCACAAGAGGAATATGTTGCCATCATAAAGGATATATCTGAACAAAAAAGAGATGAATTTATACTCAGAAAAACTGAAAAAAAATATAGAATACTATTCGAATCAGCAGCGTATGCCATGGTTTTGGTAAATACGGAAGGTAAAATTGATACGGTTAACAGCGCCTGTGAAGAGATGTTTGGATATGATAAAAATGATCTATTTGGCAAGATGATAGAAGTTATAATTCCTGATAAATATGTTCAATCCCATCAGGAAAACATCAAAGATATTTTTAATGGATCCGGCAAATTAGAAACTAATATATTTGAAACATTTGGTCAGACAAAAAATGGTAGAATCTTCCCAATAGAAATACGCTTTGCGCACGCAGAATTCTATGAAGGTCATTTTATAATCGCTTCGATAATTGATATTACTCATCGTAACAGATGCGAAGACAAAGGGGAGTAAAGAAAACAATTAAATCTATTTCTTTAGAACCGGTATCGTTTTATAGTCGCTTCCTAATACAATAATAATATTTGCAGATTTAAACTGTTTATGAGGTAATTTATCCTGTTTATACGATAAATTTAATAGTTTCTCTAATTTCCCGATCCGGTCGTTTTTTGGTAACGATCCGATAAATAGCGTATTCTGGATATTCCAGTTCACACGGCCATTTACTCTGTAATTATCTGAGTTCACTACTTTAAAATTATTTTTTTTCAGCTCTTTAGAAAGTATGCCTGCAATTCCAGATTTTCCTGCGCCATTAAGTATCTCAATATTGATAGGCAGTTTTTCTGCGCGGTCCATCAGCGTTTCAAATTCCTCGCCCAATTTTTCAAATCTGTCATCATTCTCAAAATAAACCAGGCAGTTTTCAATTAGTTCTTTTGCTTCTATTAACATCCAATTATCTAAATTATTTTTTATATCGGTATATAGTTTTGTTTTCATTGTTTCAATGCGCTCAATTGCATATTTCTCATCAGAATCAATTTCCAATACTTCCAAATACATTTCCAGAGCATTGTTACTTTTAGGCGTGATAAGCTGACCTTTGGCATATAGTTTGTCGGCTGCAGAATTAAGCGCCGCTATCATTCGCACATTGGTTTGTTTATCCTGTTGAGAAATTTCCGATTTACTCCAACCACCGTTACCGGAACCAGAATTAAAAATCAATTTAAATGTAATAACTGACGCTACTACAATTATAAACATGCCAATCCACATCAAAATTGACTTATTCGCCTGGACTTTGTCTAAAATAATATCAACTATTGAATCTGTATCACCCGTTGGTTCATCTTGAAATGAATAGGCTTTTGAATCACTTTCCTCTTCAGTCAAATCCTGTTCTACGGTCTTTTCTTCTTTAATCACTTCTGTTATCACAGGTGAAAGCGGTGTTTCTGCTGAGGGCTCTTCCTCAATTGCAGAAATATTCTCGATATCTTTTATCATTTCTTCACAGGTTTGATATCGCAGATTTATATCTTTAGTCAGGCATTTTGCTATTATTTGATTGAAGGCATCCGATATGCCCTTAATAGGATTTGGTTCTTCATTTAAAATTTGATAATGGATATCGCCATGATTAAACGGAGGTTTGCTTTCAAGAAGATAATATAAAGTTGCACCCAAAGAGTATATATCCGAGGCAAAGGTCAGGGGCTTCCCTCGCAGTTGTTCCGGGGGCATGAACAATATGGCGGATCTTGAAGTTGTATCTCTTACCAGCGCCATGGCATTTCTGAGCGCGCCGGTTACGCCAAAATCTATTAAAGAGACTTGCCGGTTATCAGTTAAAATAATTTTTTGCGGTTTAATATTTTTATGTATTAAGTCTTTTCCATGAGCATATGATAATCCTTCAAGAATCTGTAATGCTATCCAGCAAGCGGCCTCTTCAGTAATTTTTTTTCCTGATGTTTCATGCTTTTTTCGTTTAATGCTTTTTCCTGAGACATACTCCATTTCAAAATAGTTATAGATACCCCGCGTATGCAAATCGTATAAAGCGGCAATACGAGGATGTTTCAACCACATTAAACTACGCGCTGCTTCTTTTAAAATGCTCATCGCTTCAACATCGGATTGAATGACTGCGGGGATTATTAGTAAAGCTTTATTAATATCCTGTTCATGATCCTTTGCGCGGTATACGATACAGCCGCTGGTTTTGCGTATAGGTTCAATAATCTCAAATCGTTCATCGATGATCAAGCCGGTTTCTAAAAAACTTTCTTTCTTTGAACCGTGTTGTTTTGAAGTATCCATTAATCCTTTATTGAATAAAATCTATCGTAAAAGTTAGAACGGCAATCATTAAACTGCTGCTAATATACTGAAAATGACTTTAAAAATAAACGCATACAGCCATATTAAGTATTTAAAAAATATACAAGTCGTATCATAGGTTCATATTTTTTATTTTTTTACATAAGATGCCCCATCAAAGCGATGAATAATTGTGATGTTTTTATTCAAATAAATTTAAAAATTCATTGATCAACTACTTATTGACTATTCTTGAAGGTTTGATTAAATTTGAACCGTTTCAATTAGTAAATGAAGCAATAAAAATTATCCCAGTCAAGCTGAATCGTCATCTCTATAAGTTTTTATTATGTGTTAAAAAAAAAATTGATTGAATCCTTTGTCCGGCTTGGCAAAAAGGATAATACTATTGTCTTTGTCCATATACTCAAATGAATTATTATTGGACATTAAGAAGGGCAAAATGAAAAAAATTACTATCAATGATGTAGCTAAAACCGCAGGTGTTTCTAAAGGCACCGTATCCGCTGTAATTAACAGCCGTTCAACCGTTAATGCAAAAACCCGGGAGCATATTCTTCGGGTAATGAAAAACTTAAATTATCAACCTCTCGGTCAAGCCCGAAACCTTAGAGGGCAAAAAATCGGTAAGAGTATCGGTTTAATTATGAGAGAGCTTGACAATCCTTTTTACGCCGCGGTTGCGGTTGAAATAAAAAAATATGCCAATTCAAGAGGCTATATCTTATTTATCGCAAGCTCTGAAAGTGATCATCAAAATGAAGAAAATATAGCCCAGTTATTTGCAGCTAATAATGTTAAAGGCGTTATTATTGCACCCGTTATCAACGGGACAGTTGAAATTGAACATTTATTTCATTTAAAAATGCTGAATTATCCCTTTGTAATGCTGGAAGAAGTACAGGGAATACTTGCCAATGTTGTAAGTATAAACAATGTAAAAGCAACGAGCGATGCGGTTAAGTTTTTAATAGATAATGGTCATACACATATATTGCATTTCTCAGGTCCCAAATTTGCCTCACATACCGTCGAGAGGATAAAGGGTTTTCGCAAAGCTTTCAGCGAATCCCATTTAGCATTCCATGATGATTTGGTTGTATGCTGCGGTTCTCATTTTCATGATGGATTTGAAAAAGGAGTGGCCTATTTTAAAAATTTCGACAGGAAAAAATTTCCCATTGCCATTGTTTGTTATAATGATGTCGTAGCTTTAGGTTTAATGTCCGCTCTGCACCAGTTAAATATCAAAGTGCCTGAGCATGTTTCAATTATTGGAAACGATGATATTGAATTTGCTCGTCATTGGTCACCGGCCTTATCGACCATAAGTACACCTTTTGAGAAACTTGGCAGGAAAGCTGCAGAGATTTTAATTAATAATATTGAATCAGACCGGGCTCTGCCCATTGAAAATATTATCCTGGATTCTAAAATTGTTACAAGGGAAACAACGCGAAAAGTGCAAGGAAGTAGAGAAACCTAAATCCCCTCAGTTATCATCTACTTATCGTATTTCACCTGGTACTATTTTATGAGTAACATTTTCTTTACCTGACTATTCGTATCCGATTTTAACCGAGAATAATAAATGCCACTGGCAAATTCCGATGCATTCCATGCCACGGAATAATGACCTGGGTTCTGTTTTTCAGAGATCAGTGTGCATACCTTTTGTCCCAGGCTATTATAAATACTCAAATCTACCTGCACAGGCAATTCATGAATCGCCCCTACAGAATAATTAATAACGGTCACCGGGTTAAACGGATTGGGATAATTTTGATCAAGTTTAATATCCCTTATTAACCTATTGATATTTTTTATGGTAGTTGGTGAAGCAACAAATTTAGCCAGATAAATATCAAATCCTCCGATACCGCTAACAGGCAATGCATTATCCTCACTTTCTATATTCACATTACCAAAATATTCACCTGCCCTGATCATATTTTCACTGGAATCAACTGCCATAACCGTATTAAAGGTAGTAAATGAACTATCAACATCCGCGACCCAATACAAATCACCATCCGCTGTATATTTTGCTTCAAAATGACTGCAGGTATCTGCAATGTTGGATACTAACTTTGAACTTTTTTTACCTTTGGAAAAAGTGGCTTCATACCAGTAAAAACCAGAAAGTAATATTTTATCATTTTTAAAAATCTGGATATGTTCGCCCCCGTCAAGCATACTTCCGCCTTCTCTTAGAGACCAAAGATAGTGGCCTTCTGAATCATATTTTGCCAGAAAAATATCATCCATAACATCATGAAAAGAGTTATCGCTTCTAAGTGTATCAACATCCCCCATTATAAACATACCATGAAAAGAGCCTGTAACAATAATATTTTCCTGACTATCAAATTCTATATCAGACGCCATTTCAAATTCAGTTCCACCATCCGAAGTTGCCCATAAATACACACCATTGGAATCATAAGTCGCTATAAAAATATCAGCAACTCCGTGTGAAATGAGTGTATCGCTATTTATATCTGAATTTAAATAGATGCTTTCACTAAAATAGCCTCCTATTGCAACTTTACCAGTTTTACTTACTGTGATTGAATAGCTCATCATATCATAGTCGCTTAATATTTTCTCAGCCCATTTAATATTTCCATCTTTGTCATATTTAGTTGTAAAAATTGAATAGGATGTTGCATTTCCGATAAGTGTTATATCTTCATTCATCCCGCCGGGCAGCAATATGGAGTTTTCCCAAAAACGACCGGTTATGTAAACAGATCCTTTATCATCTGTATCAATATCCCGGACGCTTTCCTGTTCCACATCACCTAATTTTCTGGCCCAGTCTATTTCCCCATCATCCAGAATTTTTGTTAAAAAAATATCTAAAGAATTTTCCTCAAGAGAGGAAAAACTAATTTCGTTCTCTTCGTTTTTTCCTATGGTAACATCGCCGATAAAGGTGCCGCTTAAAAATAAATTACCATCCGGATCAACCGATGGGAATAACCACCAGTCGTAAGATTGAGGGCCATGGGCTATCGAAGTAGCCCACTGAAAGCTGCCATGTGAATGAAACTTGACAATGAAAACATCTTCATATTCATTTTCACAAATCAGAGTATCCAGATTTTGCGATCCGCTTTTAAAAATCATAGTATCGCTGAAAGTTCCTATTACAATAATATCATTATTCGAACAAACCACAACATGATCAATATGTTCATCTTTTATGCCGCCAAAATTTTTCACCCATTCAATTTTTTCTGCAATACTGTTATTGAAGGATAATAATTGCAACATAAAAATCATGCATACAATAACATTTTTTTTATAATTCATACATGTACTCCAGGTTAAAATTTTTATTAAGATAGAGATAACGTTAAATATACATTTCTTCTATTTTTAAGAACTGTTCGAACTTTTATTTCCAGACGCTCATTCTTTCGGCTTTGGGTACAAACAGCAAGGCCAGCGATTCACGCCTTACTTTTAGCATAATTATATATTTCATCAAGTTTTGTCCGGTTGTATTAATCCTGGGAATATTCAACACTGCCCCATTTACCGGCATTTTCCGGCGTCACCTGATTCCAGTAATCATCAAAATTACTATAAATGGTATAATTAAGACTACAGCCAATAAACTTATCCTGCCGTTGAGCCAAAGGCTGTGAAAATGAAGAAAAAGATGATAATCCGATTATGCAAATTACTAAAACTAATATTCTATTTGTTTTTGTAATTCGTGAAATTGTATATGATACATAATTCGAAAAAAGGTGCCTCATTGAATAATTCCTTTAAAAAATATATTTTACTTCCTATTATTGAGCAGGATTAAATGCTCCGATAAATTTTGTTCCAATTTTATAATCAGGTAATAATTTAATTAGTTCAACCGGAATCTCAGCGCCGGAATTCAAAGCGGGAAATGTATCCAGCAATTGATAGTTACCCAACTCGCTGCTTTTAAACAATGGTCCGTTATAATTCAAGTAACTATTACTGCCATAAGAAAATGATGGATATATTTCGTTTAATTGATCTGTCGTTTTAAATTCTGTTTGACAATTATCAGTCAATGCCGGACTCCATAAAATTATAGGGTATTTTGAATCACCCGATTTTCGCACATATATATTATGATCGAGCTTTTCCAACATAGGTTTGGATAATTGATCACACAGTGATGGAGTTTGCCAGGTAAACAGAAGTGGTCTATTAAAATCTTTTTCACCAACCAGAAGATTATTCACAAAAATGTGGCCGTCCCGTTCATCTACATCCGGTCCGGTACTGGGATGCCAGCCGAAATGATCCCCCTGCGCGCTTCTCGTATTCCGGCCTATAGCGGCCATGCTGTTCACAAAAGTATTATTATAAATATATACGTCAGAGCTGTTTAATATCAATATGCCATGATCACAATTTACGAACACATTGCCCGCACAGACGGCGCCTTTGGATATTTCAAAAAAGAAACCGTTATCACTCGGCCAAACCTGATCGGTTAACGGTTCTTTGTCAATACAACCGACATTCTCAATCCAGTTATTGGTAAAGACACCATCCACATTGCCGACATCATACCAGATACCGTTTGAATAGGGCAAATCAATCACCAGATTATCATTACAGGTTACACGGTAACTCTGGTTAAATATTTTAACGGCTGCAGGATAGTACCCTGTTATTCTTTCGATATTATTACGCGTAAAAATATTCTTTTCCAAAAGAACATCATTTGAGCTTTCAATGTAGATACCTTCTGTGCTCGTATCGCTGATTTTACAATGAATGATTTTAAGCGAGTCGCCTCTGAAATAGCCCGCTACCCGCGAACAATAAGAAATAGTGCAATGTTCCAGCGTTGTCCCAACAACATCCTTGCCATGATCTTTTTCATTGGAAATACCTTCCGGAAAGACGCCTTCGATTGAAAAAGCACGGAAGGCATATTGCGTAAATGTAATTCCCCTTATGACAGGACCTTTTTTATCTGATTTTTTACCATGAACCTTTTGGGTGGTTCTGATCAGCGCCGCATCAAAGGCAGTGATTTCAACCAGTCGATCCGTTGGATCTATACCGATATAAACCAGTTTTGTCTCATAATCAATATAATAAGTATTGTCATTCACATCACCTTCCCAACCGGCTGATTGTAAAAATTTGCCATCCACGAACACCATATCATTATTAAAACGATGTTGAGGCGTTTTTGCGCCCTCACGATGCCGGCGCCACCAGGTCCCCGGTTTTGAAGGAAATAAACGGGACCATGTTGTTACCCACAGGCCGTTATCCTGCTTTTTCCAATCACTTGCAACATACGTTCCCTTTAAAATCGGACGTTCATCTTCGTAGGGTTGCATAATAATTTTTTGATTCAAAACTAAATTGCCTGTACGATACACACCGCCGCGAAGAATGATAGCATCGCCGGATTTAACACGCTCTATGGCCGACTCTATTGTTGTTGGATTGTCTAATGACTTACCTTTGGCATCAGCCTTTCCTTCTGGGGCGACATAATAGATATTACCCTTTACTTTTGGCAACTCATATTTCTGTTGGATTGGACCGTACGGTCCACCGGAGGGTTGAGCTGATAATGTAAAAAAATTAAATATTAGAAATAATGGAATTAATTCACAAAAGAATCGCATATTCTCTCTCCCATCTCATAAGTATATTATTTAAAAACACTCAGGTACAAAATCAACAATTATGTTGGAAAGATACAAAAATATGACTACTTACTCAAAATAGTATTACAATAATTCTGAGCATTTATATGCATTTCTTATTTGAGTAATAATAATTTTCTTACTTGCACAAAATTATTTGATTCCAATCGATATACATAAACACCACTAGCCAATTCTTTAGCATTAAACGTTACATTATAATAACCGGGATGCCTGATACCTTCAAATATCACTGCCACTTCCTGCCCAAGGATATTATAGATTTTGAGAGATATAAATTTCTTTTGTGGAATCGAATATTTAATATGCGTGATTGGATTAAATGGATTTGGATAATTTTGACTTAAAGAAAATTTTGATGGAATCGAATTTTCTGTTTGTTTAATGGAAGTTACCCATTCGGGTAGACTTATGTGCTCACCCATATCAATTTGCACATCGCGCAAATGTAGAGCAATGGCTGTATTTCCTGAATCTAGTGCAAAGGATATCGAATTGAAAGAATCAGTATCATAACTTTTATTTTTAGTTATGGCAAGCCCAGCGAAACCATAGCTTTCATCCTCTTTTATCAGTTTAAATCTAATTTCTCTGCTGCCACTATCCGACAATGAAAATGATATTTGAAACTCATAAGTGCCTTCACCAGCCAAGGCATTTTCAGGATATTGTACAGCACCACCCATAGCATAATTATTATCAGCCTGAGGTTCAGACCAAACATTATCTACGATCGCACCCCAATTTCCCGTTTCACCTTTTATACCCCAAAAAGCCGGTTTGTTTGCACCACTTGACGGAATAAAGAGGTAGCCATAATGTTTATCTTCGCTTCCTGTCCAGCGCATTGAATCTGGCGGTTTAATAATATGCAATCCAGGATCATGGTTATTAAACAGGCCAAATTTTAAACTATTTGATGCTTCAAAACCACCACCTTCCAAAATCAGTTTTCCTTTTATTTTAAGTGCAGACTCACTCGAAGGAGAAAGATATTGACCAAAATCACCTCTTAGAGCTACCACACTTCTATTAGGTGTGCCACCCGAGATGCTAAAGTTACCGTCGTATTCTCCAGGAGTCGTAGTCCATCCAGAAAAATTATCACCTATAATACCCCAGCTATATATGTAGAAATAACTAGGATAGCCAGGATTATATGGTAGAGGATCTCCAATATCTACTGACATGCCGATAACATTGAACCGGTTATATTTATCTCCATTGATCCCAAATTCAATACCATTAAATCTGGTAGTCATTGCTGTATCCTGAACAACACCGCTAAACCAGTAATTCTCATTTTCCTCGACCATAAACCATCTGATTTCGTTAGTGGTATCATCAACCACGTGCACGGAAATAGCAAAATCATATACACCAGCCACTAATTCGGCATTACGCGGTACCTGATTTATAGCAGCAACAGGCCAGCCATTATTGGCATATGTGGAGCACCAGTTTCCATTAATGATAGTCCATACTGTTCCCTCTCCGCCAATGCCGTTGGACATAGTACTCTTACCCGTCCGTGGATGAATACTATAACCGTAATGGCCGCCATTCTCTGACCATTGTGCTGAGTCTGTTCCGGCATAAAGTAGTTCACCCTCGTTATTCTGGTCGGTCAATGCATACCTGATTGGAATATAATCATCACCGCCACTGCCACCCACAAATTCAATTTTTCCGCTAACTATTATGGCAGTGTCTTTAGAAATCGCTATATCCTGGCCGAAACTACCTCGCAATGATGCCATTCCGTCCCGGGTGTCGCCTCCAATACTGGCATAGCCTGGAGCTGTTGTCGAATCATTCATAATAGGCCAGCCATGATATTCTGCTAAACCCCATTGAGTTATATAGAATTTTTGAAAAGGCGCTTCAGGTATCTCAATAGGATCACCTCTATCAACCTGTACTTTTGTCAAATTAAACCGTGTAAGAGTTTCCGGTACATCAGGTCCAACTCCAAAACAAATGCCATTGAATTTGGTAGTCACCTGTGCCGTATCTATGGCAATGCCTGCAAACCAGTAGCTTGCCTTATCCGTATGCCGCAGATACCAGCGAACTTCATTAGTACCATCAGCTAAAGGCTGGACAGAAATGGCCCAATCATAGACCCCTTCCACGATTTCGGCAGGATACGGTACCTGGTAGACATATGAAATAGCCGAACCATTATTACTCCATGTACTGGCCCAATTACTATCTATTATTGTCCAAACTGTACCCGGATAAGAAAATTGATAACCAGAATATGGCGTGAATTCATAACCGTAATGATTGCCAATAACAGACCAGGCAGCGGAGTCTGTATACTGATTTTCCAGAACACCCTCATCATCCTGCCAGGTTAAAGCATACCGTAATCCAGCATTACCGGTGAGACCAAGACCATCTCCAATAAATTCAAGCCTTCCGCTTACAATGACTGCTGAATCAAAACTTGCTTCAATTGTCTGACCAAAGCTGCCTCGTACTGAAGCCCAGCCATCTTTTGTTGCACCGCCAATACTGACCTCACCGGCAGCCGTTGAAGAATCATTGAGTATCGGCCAGCCGTGATAATCAGCCAAACCCCAATTCTTTATAAATACCTGAGCGTATAAAGATTCTGATAAAAAACAAAAAAGTGTCAACATAATGAGTGTCAAAGATAATCTTTGCTTATACATATTGATTTATCCCTGAATTTAATTGACATTAATTAGAATAGATAATGAGTCTTAAAAGCAACTTTGTTTAATATAATAATTTAATTAGGCAAAATTTATTTTTTTTGCATGTACTGAAATAAAAAAGCAGCCTGCTCATAAATATGAACAGACTGCTATATTTTGTGCTGTTTATTTCAATTATGATTTATAAACCGGATATATTTCCGATTAATAAACTAATTGAAACTTATCCAGAATTACTTCAACAGCATCATCTTTTTAACTTTTACAAAATCACCAGCTTCAATCCTGTAGAAATAAACGCCAGAAGCAAATCTTGATGCATTAAATGTAACTTCATGCCATCCGGCATTCATCTTTTTATTGGATAATTCGGAAACAACTCGACCTAAAACATCATAAACAACAAGTTTTACGTCGCTTTGTTCTGTAATACCGAATTTAATTGTCGTTGATGGATTGAACGGATTTGGATAGTTCTGGCTTAAAGAGAATGTTGTTGGGAATCCCTCACCAACTCTTTCTACATTAATTGAGGTTACACCGCCAAGATCATCTGCACGGGATAATTCCACATATTCCAGATTCATTGCTGTAGTTGTGCTGTTATCAATTGCAATGCATATTGAGTTAATCATTGAAGTAACAAGCGGGTCATTTGCATCAATGACGCGGGTTTCCCAAATATAATCATCACCGCTATCAATGTGCATAGCAACATCCATCGTTCCATCACCAAGAAGCTGAACGCCCATCCTGAAATTATAGGTTCCGGCACCGGCTACTGCATCTAAAGGAATTTGTTTTTTATCTAAAAGCGCATACCCTGTACCGGTGTCAGTAAACAGCCATGTTGTATCACTAACCGCGCCGGAGGTTGCCGCTGTTCCGGACCAGTCTGGACTAGTATTCGTGCCGCTATGTGGCAAGAACAAGTATCCCGAAGCAGATTCGCTGCCTGTCCATACAAAACTTGAATCAAGCGCTGAATCAATTGCTACCGTACCTGCATCACCATAGAAAAGTCCCATGCGTAATGATCCGGCATCCTCAAAGCCGCCGCCGGTTAAGGTCATTTCACCTTCAACGATATAAGCATAGCCATCACTCAGATCAACAGGAAGGTAAAATCCGCCGCGTACGGCTGCCCAGTCTGACGGTGCAGCTGCGCCGGAAAGAGCGATATGTCCAACTATATCCTCTGTTTCGTTGGTCCAACCACCAGTTCTATCACCAATAAATCCCCATTCATCAAGGTAGTAATCTTCCCAAGGTGCTGGCGGAACAGTAATCGGATCGCCAAGATCAACCTCACAATAGGTGATATGGACATCCGTATAAGTACCATCATTAAAACCAAACTCAACACCATTGAATACTTGTGATGTTGCTTTAGTAACAATTGAGCCACCATACCAGTACTTTTCAGATTTCTCTACTAAATACCATCTGACTTCGTTGGTTGTATCATTAACAGCCTGAACGGAAATGGCCCAATCATAAACACCGGCAACCATCTCTGCATTACGCGGGGCCTGCAAAACAGTTGCAAGAGGTCCGCCGTTGTTACCCCAGGTGCTATTCCAGGTACCGCGGTTAATACTCCAGACCGTACCCTGACCGCCATTACCATTGGATATTGTTCCCGTGCCGCTTCTCGGATGGAAACCGTATCCGGTATGTTTGTTCTGATTTTTTGCAGAATCAGCTATGCTAACCCATTTTGCAGAGTCTGTATACTGATATCGCAGTTCAAGACTATCTGAATAAGTTAAGGCATAACGCAAATGCGTGTAGGCACTTCCGCCGCCGCCGCCAACATATTCAAGTTCACCACTGACAATAACAGCCCTATCTGTGGTTGCAGTTAGATCCTGTCCAAAACCACCTTGAATCGTTGCCCAGCCGCCTGGAACGTCGCCATCGCCCAACAGACCAGAGCCAACCGCTGTTGAGGTATCATTCTTCATTGGCCAGGCTGCGCCTGAACTTGTAGTACCCCACTGATCAACATAGTATGGTTCCCAGGGAGCTTCGGGAACGGTAATCGGATCTCCAAGATCAACCTCACAATAGGTGATATGGGCATCGGTATAAGTACCATCATTGAAACCAAACTCAACACCATTAAAGACTTGTGTTGTTGCTTTGGTAATAACGGAACCACCAAACCAGTATTTCTGGCCCTTCTCTAACAAATACCATCTGACTTCGTTGGTAGTATCATCAACAGCCTGAACGGAAATGGCCCAGTCATAAACACCGGCAACCATCTCAGCATTACGAGGCGCCTGCAAAACGGATGCAAGAGGCCCGCCGTTATTTCCCCATGTACTATTCCAGGTACCGCGGTTAATACTCCAGACCGTACCCTGGCCGCCATTACCATTGGATATGGTTCCCGTGCCGCTTCTCGGATGGAAGCCGTATCCGGAATGTTTATTCTGATTTTTTGCTGAATCAGCGATGCTAACCCATTTTGCAGAGTCTGTATACTGATATCTAAGTTCAAGACTATCTGAATAAGTTAAGGCATAACGCAAATGCGTGTAGGCACTTCCGCCGCCGCCGCCAACATATTCTAGTTCGCCGCTTACAATAATAGCTTCATCTGTCGATATACTAATATCCTGTCCAAAACCGCCTTGAATCGTTGCCCAGCCGCCGGGAACGTCGCCATCGCCCAAAAGACCAGAACCAACCGCTGTTGAGGTATCATTCTTCATCGGCCAGGCTGCGCCTGAACTTGTAGTGCCCCACTCATCAACATAGTAGGCTTCCCAAATTGGATCCGGAATTTCAATCGGATTGCTTAGTTCTGCCCTTACATTTGAAAACTTAACATTGGTATATGTACCATCGCTGTTGAAGCCAAAACATACGCCATTGAATTGAGTTGTGGTTGTTTTAGCAGCAGCTGCTCCTGCAAACCAGTACTTAGTACCATTTTGATCAACCAGAGACCATCTTACTTCATTTGTGGAATCATTAATAACATGAACAGATATTGCAAAATCATAAACACCGGCCACCATCTCAGCGTTACGCGGTGTTTGCAAAACGGTAGAAATTGGTCCGCCATTATTACCCCAGGTACTGTTCCAACTGCCATTATTTATGGTCCATTCCGTACCCTGACCGCCATTTCCATTGGATATGGTTCCCGTGCCGCTTCTCGGATGGAATCCATAGCCCCAATGTTTATTCTGATTTTTAGCGGAATCGGCAATGCTAACCCACATGGCAGAATCCGTATGCTGATATCTAAGCTCAACACTATCCGGATTCATATAAGTTATGGCATAACGCAGATGCGTATAGGCGTCCCCGCCGCCACCGCCGACATATTCAAGCTTACCGCTGACAACAACGGCTTCGGTTGTGGTTGCTTCCAGAGTGGCAAACGCTCCGCGAATCGTAGCCCAGCCAGTAGGAACAGCGCCGTCACCTAAACCGGCTTCGCCGGCAGTTTTTGTAGTATCGACAGGCCAGGCCGTACCCTGGGCAGTTTTGCCCCAATTATCGACGAGGGCAAGATCCGGTTCTTCTACAACAACAACGCTATCAATCCAGATTTTAGCGCCATCATTTTGCGTACCGCCATAATGTAATTTTACCTGATTCGTCTCTACATCTTCAGTTGCAACTACTTTATAAGTATACACTGTGGGTGTAGTTGCAATAGGTTCGATTACATTTAAACGCTTGGTATACGGATCACCCGATATTTCAAACAAAACATTTAGACTGGCGCCTTCTTTATCGGTTACAGCCATAAATGAAAGGGTATATACATTACCCGCAAGCAATGGAGCATTTGCATTTCTTTGAATAAAGTACGTTGTTGCGCTTGCTGACGTAATATCGGCCAGGTAGGAATTTTTTCCTGACAGTACCGAGTTGGTATCAATTGAAAATGCGACGTCGGTTGAACCTTCTATCCAGCCGCTATTCCATTTACCATCCCCTGCATCAAATTGGTCCGATAAAATTACTGTCTGTGCAAATAAACCTACTGATAAGCACAGAACAAATAGGACAATTAATTGTAGTTTCTTAACCACGTTTGTTCCTCCTTAAATTGGTTAGTGTTTCAGAAGATTACATCATCTGAGTAGAAAAACAAATGACATCTGTGTTTCTTTGCCAGATCACCTCCTTTTTTAAAATTTTACAAAAATTAATCTTTAAAGTTAAATGTTCCGGCAATTAATAAATTTAATTACCGGAACAAAATCAGGTCGATTTTTTTATTTAATTAAAGCAAATTTCTTCGAAATTGAGACGCCATCTGCCTGAAGTTTATAAATATAAATTCCACTGGCAAGATTTTTAGCGTTAAAAACCGCTTTATAATTTCCCGCCCTCTGATGGCCATCCTGTAAAACAGATACCAGTTGTCCCAATGTGTTATAAACTTTTAAGGAAACTTGGCCTGCAACGGGTAAAGAATATTCAATATTCGTTGTCGGATTAAACGGATTCGGATAATTTTGTTTAAGCACATAGTCCCTGGCAACAGCAGAGCCCTTAATTTCCTTAATACTTGTTACGCCTAGCGAATCATTTATCCTTGCCCACTCTGCATCTCTTTGAGCTTCCCATGCCGGTAATTGATTCGGATACCAGTTTAAATCACCGAGGGGAAATCCGCCCATAGCTGCGGTTTGATAATCTGTGTTATTATAAGCCATATTTTCCGGCAAAGGCCATTGTTGAGCGTATCCTGAATTTGGATTATAGGCCCATTGAATATCAAGACCAGTGTACCATTTACCCTCAATAAATAATTTAAGAGTATCTTCGTTTGTCGGCGGTACGATGAAATCCGGATCATCGGTATATATGGTTGCCCAATTGACTTTCATATTCGGGAATACTTTATTTCCTTCACTATCTGTCGAATCAATAAAATCCAGCTCAGGGTCACTGAACATTGGGGATGGACGACGTATCTCAGCATCCAGTAAATTTTTCTTTAAATCTTTAGCTGCAGGACAATTTACAAACCAATCCAGCATCCAATCCTGATACATATATACAACGTTAGATACAAATAATGCCCTGTCATAATCAGTGAAGTCCACGTACTCAGTAAAACCAAATGAATCTACCTCGGTAATTCCGTTAATAAAACCGCCGCCCGGAGCATCACATTCACCGCCATTAAAAAGATCCATTATTTCTCTACTATCTAGTCTTTCCCCATCCATACTGTCAGGGCATACGGTAACTGGCGCGTATCCCATCAGATAGGGATTAATAAACAATGAATTAGTTATCGCGGTATTTCGTAACCAGCCGGCTGACTGAAAAACCCACTCTATAGAATTTATAAGAGTACAATGGTTTATAAGAACATTATCTCCAAACTCATTTCCTTCCTGCATAACAATCCTGCTGATATTAGAAAAAGAGCAGTTTTCAAACAAAAGACTATCATAATGGAAATGAACGCTCTGGTAAGGAAATGATACGGCACGTCCGTAATACTGGAAGTGGTTATCAGATAAATTCCTAAAATAACAGTTAGTAAATTTACCTACAAAACGATCTGCTTTTACAGTAATTGCACCGCCAGCTTCAGAACCAATCGGGCAAAAATCAAAAATCACTCCGTCAAAAGTACCCCGGTCTATGTCTCTTGCCTCTCCAGCAGCTACCGTATCTTCAAATGTAATAGAACAACTTATTTGATTTCCTAAAACATCTGCATACCGGACCCACACGTTTTTTAATGTAATATCGCCATAGCTTTGAATGATGTAACTCGTGGTAATATCTTCGTCCGTCCAGACAATCTGCGGCGGAGCTGAGTCCTGCGTGTTTCCGGGCTTATCGGCAACAATCTGCAGGTTTTGCCCTATATTCATAAAAATACTTTTTGACAGCACATATACGTCATACTGGGTAAGCTTGAACACTTTATTATTTATAGTGCCAGCAATTTTAGCTGCATCAATTGCAGCATTTAGCGATCCTATATCTCCTCCCGTGTAAATCCCATCGACATATACGGTATCCTGTGCAAACAGAAAACCAACAGTAATTAGTATTACCGTAAAGAAAAGTAATAATTGCTTCATAAAATACTCCTTTGGTTAGTAAAAAAACTCTAATTAATTGATTATATCTTCCTCCTGATATTTTAATTTTTACAAATTAAAATTATTAATGTTAATAACGGATTCGTAATCCAAAATTTGCTGTTAATCCATAATTACGAATACCCTGATAACCTCCGGTTGAACTTTGTGTCCATTCGTCTTTCTGATCGTTTAGATTGGCAACATCGAGAAACAATTCACTGCTTAACCATGGTAATTTCTGGCGGGCAGAAAAATCCATTCTGAAATATGCTTCAGTAAAGGAGTTATTTTCCGGATTTTTCGGCTCAATATATCTGGCGGAGTTATCTGTAAATAGAAATGACAGCCTTGCTGAAAATCCTTTATAATCGATACCAATATATGAGTTTAGGACATGATCGGGTTGATCGATGAGGCTGCCTGGGGCTGTACTATCCGCATAGACTTCAACTGCTCCAATTGGACGTGGATATATTTTTGTTTCTGTATAAGCGAATGGGTATTTCGTTTTAGAGAAAATTCGCGCATAGTTTAAACCAAAAACCATACCATTAAACGGACTGGGTAAATACCAGAAATTATGTTGAAAGTCCAGTTCAATACCCTTTACGTAAGCATCGTTAGGATTATTAAAGGGCCGGTAAATTCTATAATCCAGATCACCCCTTGGAGTGATACCTCCACCACTGGTATCTACTACTGTATAACGATCTAATGAATCAACTGCAAAATTTAATGCCCAGTTCAAAGAGTAAGGAGCTTGGTAAACAAAATCCTTAATTGTCTTATAAAAACCGCCTACCGTTAAAAGTCCCAGTTTATTCGAATGGAAAGTAAAACTGATATCATGGTTAAAGGCATGTGCCGGTTTTAAGCCGGAATTGCCCGTATGTATAGTACCATTCTGTGTAATGGTAAATTTTGGTGAAAGCATATGATAATCCGGCCTGGAAAGTGTCTGAGTATAGGCATAACGTACATCCATCCAATCAAAGGGAGAATACTTTGCCTGCATCATTGGTAGCAGAAAATCATTTTCTGATACCGAAGTGGTATCATACATTCTTTGTAATTGAGCATTTCTCATGTCCATGGCATTATAGGCAAAATAGTCAGATTCCACTTTTTCATATCGAGCGCCACCCAGTACCATAAAATCCCAGACATTGAACTTTGTCATAGCATAACCGGCATAGTAATCTTCGTTATATTCATAATCATTGGTTAATTTCTGATAGGGGCCGTCGTACCAACCGCCATTCCGTCCGTCACTCAAGTCCGCATCGGAGGCATCAAATGAAGGATTACCTACAATATAATCCAATATATCCATAAGATGCTTGTTGTCAGAAGCATAATAGATATCCCCATATTTATCTTTTAGAAAGGATTTAAACACATCATTATCAGCGTTTTTTAAGGATGTTCCTGTGAACATTCCTGATTCATTAACATAGAGGTCAAATTTACTTTGTATCGCTTTCATCATGTCATTGGCAATATTTTCTTCGTCACTATTGGCATTACCATCAAATCCAAGATAGGGTGATTCCTGGTTTGTAGATATTGCCTTTTTTGTATATTGTCCACCAAACTTAAATGAACCGCTAATTTGAGAACCGATATTAAATGGAAAATTAAAATCTGTTTTAATAGTGGTGTTATCTTCCTGATATTCATTGCTGAACAGGTTACCGCTAAAAAGCGTTACCTCATTATCTCCCAAGTAATCAATGAGAAAGACCATGTCCTCAGGTACACGGTTATGTAACGAATCTTCCTTATTCACATCTACGCCAAACTGACCAAAATTTACAACTGGAGAATTTTCGAGTTTGTTAGTCGCTCCGGTATAACTTAAGGATAAATCTGTAGTAAACAGGTTAAAATCATAATCCAGTTTTAAAGAATGCATACGCTGATCAACGATATTTTCTCCATCCTGCATCCGCCATTGCAACCTTCCCTGATCATAATTGATGGTCTGCCTATGATCCACATAATCGGAATTCAGCCTGGCAAACATGTTTACAAACTTTATAGAACCCTTAGGAAGTCTGTAATCCATAATCAAATTACCGCCAAATCGTTCCCTCGACTCCAAATGCCTGTTAAGCGTGACCGTGTTGATTAATACCGGACGATTCCCTGTGAGAGAATCAGCTTCTTCTTTAGAACCTACGACATTATAGTTCGCATCTAGGTTATCGGCATTTCTATCATAAGTTTCATAATTACCAAGCGCATAGATACCCAATTTATTGTCCAAAAAACGCTTGCTCCCAGATATCACCGCACGTAAGTTACCATACGTATTACTCTTGGCAGTATAACCCTGCTGGTATAAAGCATCAAAGTGCATCTCTTCCGGTGCCTCCCTTAATTCCATATTCACCGTACCGCCTATAGAGTTAGCATTCATATCGGGGGTTAACGATTTATAAACGGCAATTGTTCGGATCATATATGGTGAAACCATAGTAAGATCTACACTACGGTCATTCTGGACTCCACCTGTAGTTACATAGGTATCTGAAGTCAGCCCTATACTCGAACTACCTGTTGCCGAAAGGCTAACTCCCTCAATTTCGATTGAATTGTATTTTGGAGAAAGACCGCGAATAATCACCTTACTATCTTCACCAGAACTTTTTTGCGTAGATATACCGGGCAGGCGGCTAAGCGCCGCGGCAGCATTAAAATCTGGTAGTTCCTGAATTCTCTGTTCAGAAACAATGTTGGCAACTTTATCGGAGGCAAGCTGCTGGTTTATTGCCTGCTGCTGGCCTCTGGCTTGGGCAGTAACAACGATTACTTCACCCTCAATGGCTTCCGGAAATAAAACAATACTTAATACTTTAGTTTCGCCGTCGGCAATATCCACATTAACGCGTTTCGATTGATACCCGATATAACTAACAAGAACCTCATACGATCCGGCTGGTATGCTGCTAATGCGGTATTCACCATTTAGATCCGTTGAAGCGCCCATGGCGGTTCCGCTAATTTGAATATTCGCTCCGGGTAAATCAAAACCAGATAAGGAATCTGAAACTACACCTATTAATGTGCCCGCTGCAAACGCGGAAGATACAAAAAAACAGCTAATAACTATGAAGAGTAAGGTAAATTTGTTGTTCATAGGGTTGGTCCTTATTTTTGTTGTTCTATTTTGCTTGTTAATTCCAAACCGAAATCTGGATTTTCTTCGTTTAGTACAAATTTATTCCATAGAGTCAAGCGCTCATCTACATCTGCATGATTGCGGAAATATACTTATCATGCAGTATGGTATGGACTAAACGCAAATAAACCGAATAAATAATAAACAGAAAGCTGCAAGAAAGCAAGTAAAATTCAGCTTTTTATTCATGGAAGCACTGGGTTTAATCAAGCCAATTTTTAACGATATTTGCATGACTTTCATGTTTATTTAAATTGTTATTTTAGTATTAACAACTCTGTTATCTATCCATGATATAACAAATATTCATCTTTTAATCGGACATTTCCGGTAAATGGGAATGTGTTGCTAACTTTTCACTTATCATTTTCGTATCAGAGCCAAAAGAAGTCTGCTGTAATCCGATTTGAAATTTCAACACCTGTCCCATAAAAACTTGTATCTATTTAAACATTTCGATAATCGCTAAACCAGTGCAATATAATAAATGGATCCATCGACTGTCAACAGCTTGACCGTTCTTCTGAGTATTTAAGCTGTACTTATTCAGCTCAAGAATGACTAGATTTACTGCTAACAATTCACTCAATAAACAGACTACTTAATGAGCATCATTTTCTTAACATCCAGAAAAGTTCCAGCTTTAATTTTATAAAAATACAAGCCGGAAGATAAACGGGACCCGTCAAACACTACCTCATGCGAACCAGAGTTCAAATTATCCCAGGTAAATTCATCAATAAAACCGCCTGCCACATCATAAACAATCAACCTGACACTGCTATTTTGCGGAATAGTAAATTTTATTGTTGTTGATGGATTAAATGGATTCGGGTAGTTCTGCTCTAATTTAAAACTATTTACTTTATTTCCACTACTTAAATCGATAATATCAGAAACGACTAAATTATCAATTTTAATTTGTAAGCTATCTTTGGCATCACCCAAGGCATCAGCTGCTGAAATATTATATGAATAATTATCATCCATGGCATCTTTTGCAGAGGTTAAAGCGGTTGAAAAAGCAGACCAGGATTCAGGGGTATAATTATTTTCTTCCAAAGAATCGGCAACAGATATTAAAGAATCCAGCGCATAATAATTTTCAGCTAATTCCACCACTTCGTAATAGGCCGGTTTACATTGATTATCGGCATCCCAAAGCGAAGCATTATCAACAAAAGCCCATTCGTCATTCAATCCATCTTTGGATATATTGACTAATTTACCTCTGCCCGATCCGGCGCTTCGATCAAGGAAACATTTAAAAAGCATGGCATATTGATTAGCCTGGGTAGTTAGGACAGGATCTGTTAAAGTATTACTGCTTGGTTTAACATCCAGTTCGGTAACCGACATTTCATCGCAAATCGGATAAAATTTATCATAAGTTGCAATCCATTGCTGAGCAGTTGGAGAATTATACTGATCGTGATCCTGCATACCGATACCGTCGAGATAGCCGGCATCATAAATTGGCTGGCAAAGATTTACAATACCATCCGCCTTACTGGCAATATGAGTGTTATAATCATTATAATACAATTTCATCTGAGTTTCACCATATTCTATTGTGTATTGGCGGGCAAATTCAAAAGCCTTCATTACATAGCTCATATCACCGAAGGTTGTGTAATATTCATTGTTTAAAGTACGATCGGTTCCGTTATCATTAACGGCCTCATTGACCACATCCATCGCCATCAGCAAACCAGGCCACCCTTCATGGATTATCCTTATCACTTCTTTGATGAAATTTCCCATCCGTTCAGTCATTTGCTCTTTTGTTAATCGTGTTCCATTCGTGGTATACCCGGAACGAAAAAAGGCTGTGCCGGGATTCTGATTATGCCAAACCAGCGTATGTCCGCGAAATACGAATCCCTGCCGCTGCGCCCAATTGAGCTGAGCGATGATATTCCCATTGAAGGTAACAATGGGGTGGACATCTATTGAGTCTTTTTCCGCCTGAGTAGATGCGGCTGAATACGCAGTAGCGCTGCCGCTGATATCTACAATGTAGGTTGATTTCATCCAGTTACCGGGACTCATAGAGTTCATATGATGCTTTATTAAATAGCCGCCATCAGGAACTGCGATACTTGACTGTCCTGGAACATATGGGTCGGTAGGAAAACCAACATGCGCATAAGATAATAAACAGCCGATCGTAAAATCATTGGCAAAAACATCTTTGAGAGCCGGCACATCTGTTTGAACTGAGCTTTGTGCAATTAACTGTGAGCTAGATATGCCTATGAGTAGAATCAGCAGAATCATCCATTTTTTGTATTTATTGTATAATAAGACTGTGGTCATAATAAGATCTTCCTTTATTAATAGACTAATCATTTGAGACAAATGTTGTAATACTTGAAGCTTCCAAATTCAAGATGACACTGTTAGTCCCGAGATAAATATCTTCTCCCTGGATTACATTCTTAGTTTCTGTAGTTGTATATGGGGTAAACATACTTTTTATACGATTCTGAAACTTAAAAGCGACTTCCTCAATCGAAGAACTCGTATTTATGGCAATGAAAACTTCTTTGGAAGATAGACTGTCTCTATAAGCAGAAATGAAAATATTCGCAACTATTGGTGGATAGACACTGCTTTCAACTCTGTGGTCACCCGGACGTACAAAGCGTGAAAATTGCGACATAACGTAACCCTTCTTTGTAACTTCTCCTTTGCTGGCATATGTCCCATCAGCTATCGGACCATAATACCTGACTATGTACCACCAAACATAAGCGCTCATTTTTGCGTTCATACTATTATTTATACTTTGGGCGGTCTGAATAGCGCCGGTCCAACCTGTGTCAATATCAAGATTAGCTGGTGGGTTACCGCTATTTATCAGATATTCGGTCATCCAGACCTCCTTATCTTTTTGTTCAGCCAACGGGTAAGAAGCCAGGCCGCCGCCATATATATGTCCGCAAATAATATCGGTATTGGCGCACGCCAGAGAATCATTTAAAATGGGATCAGAATAGGCCCGATCGAAATGATATGATTCCGGCGCCATTACCTTTGTTCCGGTGACGGCATGGGCATTTTCTTTCATAAAAGTAAATATTTCATTGGCCGTCCAGCTGGTCCATTGATCGGTAATATCCGGTTCATTCTGAATTGATATTCCATAAATGGGCACATCATTTTCTGCCATATAGGCAACAAAAGAATCCAGGTGCGCAGCATATTCATCATACATGTCGTGCTTCACCCTGCTCACTCCACCCACTGTTTCAACCATTTCAGATGGAGCATACCATGGTGAGGCAATGATGATTGCGCCCGTATCAAAAGCCGCTTTAGCGGTAGGTACATATAAATTCCAGCGATTTTTATCAGCTTCAACCATTAGCCTGAGAATGGTAAAACCTAATTGACCTTCTTCTGCGCCAAACGCAGTTTCGAATTCCGATGCGGTCATATCAGGCCGCCATAAAAGAATATTGGATGCGCCAAATCCTCTGATAACCTGATGCAGACTATCCAAATTAATTGTTACCGTCGGTATATAATCTACCTCAAAATTAATGGTAGTATCATTACTTACTTGGATATTATTAATTTGTTTTACTTTGATAAACGGACTGGAATCATCTGTATTCTTAATACTAATGATATAATTTACACCCTCAAATGTTTTATTCTTAACACGGCTAGTTAATGACATTTGTGGGATTTTGATTTGCTGCATAGAAATGGAATTTTGAAGACCTGAGTTCAAAATCATTTTTCGTACCATAGATTTACCATCCGACTGCAATCTGTAAAAATAAACCCCACTGGCTACTTTTTGTCCCAGACGATTTCGGCCATCCCATACGATCTGATGCACTCCCGCAGTTTGAAATCCGGCGGAAAATTGTCGTATTTCTCTGCCAAGTATATCATAAATAGTAACCTTTATTTCCGATTGTTCATCCACAGTATACGCGATTGCCGTTGATGAGGAAAATGGATTTGGATAATTCTGAGCTAATTGAAAATCTGCAGGGAAATTATTTTCATGGCCAATGGAAGTATGCAGACCGATTTGATATTTTCCGAGATTATCTGTGACAGCGGAATACTTAATCGTAGTATCGGCTTCATTTATAAACGTTACTAAGGCATGATTTATTAAAATTCTATTGGACTTTACTGTCCCCTGCACATTTAGTGTATGGCTATCAACATTATGATTAAATAGCAGGAGAAACACAAAGAAAAATACAAAAAACTTATACATTCAAAATCTCCGGAATAACACTATTTAATTGTAATGTTTCCTTTATAGGACTCATTTATTTTAACCAGTATCAACATTATAGTTAGCAGTAATCCTTTTTCAGCCAGTATATACCTATACTTATAATTCGGACTATTTTCCAACCAACATGATTTACCTGTAATATTATCCGATGAAAACATCAACCGGTCATACTTCAAGAAATTACAGAAATCAATCTCTGAATGGAATCTTAATAAAATATACGAAAATAAAAATGCAATAACAGCCACTTAAAGTCATTAAATAACCACAATGCGACAAATTCAAATATAAATCAAGGGCGGTAAAGTTTGCGGAATTGGCGAGGTCCAATCCTTTTTTCCAGTTTAAAATACCGTGAAATATGCTCCGTATCGGTAAAATTAAAAAAAGATGAAATCTCAGTGATTGACATATTTGTCTCTATTAACATTTTTGAGATTAATTCAATACGTGCCCGACGAATTTCTTCATAAATAGTCCGGTTAATTTGCTGTTTAAATCTTCTTTCAAGTGTTCTTCGATTAAGTTTAGTCGACTTTACCACATCATTAACCAAAATTTTATTTTTTGCATTTTGTCGGATATAAAAGATTGCTTGTGAAACATCCGGATCGTTTATTGCCAATCCATCTGAGGATTGGCGTTGTATAATGTGGCTGGGAGAGACAATAATATTTTCAACAGCTACAGTTTTCTTATTGATCATTTTATCCAGTAATTCAGCGGCTTTGTAGCCTGCTAATTTATTATTCAAAACTATACTTGATAACGGTGGATCACTTAAATTGCAGATCAAGGGATCATTATCAACTCCAACTACAGAGACATCTTCCGGTACTTTGAGATTTAATATTTTACAGACTTCCAGGATATGCTGAGCACGGTCATCATTACAGGCAAAAATCCCGACTGGTTTTGGTAATCCATTTATCCAATCGCTCACAAGTTGTTGTTCAACTTCCCATTTGCTTTTGATTAATGCTTCTTTTTGTCTATAATCATAGGTTTGATAACCAGCCTCATTATTAAAGGATGAAAAATAAGATCCACGTTCGTTTGACCAATAAAAATGATCATATCCACAAAATGCTAAATTTTTTAATCCTTTTTCCAAAAAATGTTCACTGGCCATTTTAGCAACCGCCTGATTATCCGTTTTTATAATGGGCAGTTTTTCCGGGATTTTTGCTTTATGAACAGAAACAATCACAGGAATATTTAGCTGTAACAATTCATCACTTATCAAAAAATCACGGGCAATAATACCATCCGGTTTCCAGTTTGCCAAATGTGGCATTGAAGATTTTATATCAGTGGGCTCCTTATAGAAGGACCAGGGGCCATGCAGTTTGGAATAACCGGCAATACCCATGATGAGTTGTCTGCCAAATGACCGCGATGTTTCAATAAGTAATGCTACTTTTTTCATAAGTCTTTAATCAATATTGAATCAATATTTTCAGCATCTTTTCAATATGAGCGAATGTTCATAATGCATAAAATAAGATTCCTGTAAAGACAATCAAAATTAAAATATTCGCCCCAATCGCTTAAAATTTTAAAATCTGAATACGGTATAGTATTAATGACATATTGCCAATTAAAAAAATCATTCTATTTACTTATTCACTTTGATTTTAATCTGTGTGAAAGAATGAGCCGGGAAGGAACACGTTAATTTCTCACCATTTGTTTTGATTTCTTTTATAACAGGCTTATAATTATCCTGTTTATCAAATTTAAAAGGTTCCTCAAGAGATTCGACATTCATAAGACGGGTCTGCGCTTTGCCAGTAAAATTACCCGAAACACTTTGAATTTCTGCCTTGATGGTTTCATCCTTATGCCTGTTCACCACATTGATATAAACGGTATTGGTCTTTTCAGAGTAAACGGCGGTGACATCCAAAAATGGAATACCTTTTGTTTTTTCTGTATTAAAAGTATCACATTCAACATAGGTATTGATGGAATTGCCGAGACAATTGTTGGAGAATAATTTAAATGTGTAGAACAACGGACTTTTAAAAGTCCCTTTCTCGCTATCCGTACTTAACAAAGAAGTCATTAAGGTAAGGTTGGCCATTTTAACAACATCGGCATGACGGATAAATGCATTTAAACACTGAGCCGTTGGCAGAACGGACCGAAAATTCATCCCCCGGATACCCCACTCATCAAACGAAATATAGATTGGATTTTTAAAACCTTTCATTGCGGATATAGTTTTTATTTGAGCGGAAGGAATTATAATTTTTTCCTCAAAATCAATAGCGCTCTGTCCCATGAATGTATAATAATCGTTTGATCTTTCCCAGTAACGGTGAATTGAAATATAATCGATTTTATCTCCAAGTCCCGCCAATACTTTTTTGTTCCACTCAATCCATTTGCCGGTATCTTCATAATAGGAAGAACCGGAAGCCACCAGTTTGATCGATTTGTCGACCGCACGCATCGCTTTGGCAGCTTCTCTTGCGATCTTGACATAGTCATCGGCATTTTTATATCCCAGTTCCCAGGGCTCGCCGTCAACTTCATTGCCCAGATCCCAGATCTTAACGCCGTACGGTTCGGGATGCCCATATTTGATACGCAGATCAGAATAGTATGTCCCTTTTTTATAATTGCAGTATTCGACCCAATAGGCAGCATCGAGTATGGTAGCCAGGCCAAGATTGACGCAAACAATATTTTCACTGCCCATAGCCTTGTTCAATGCGAACCATTCATCGGTTCCGACATGATTACTTTCAATACCCCCCCAAGCCAGATTAATTCGCATTGGACGCTGATCTTTTGGCCCGATGCCATCCTGCCAGTCATAACCCATTACAAAATTACCGCCCGGCCAGCGCATATTGGTTATTTTAAGCTCTTTCATCGCGTCGATGTAATCTTTCCGGAATCCGTCTTCATTGGCAAGCGGTGAGGAAGGATCATATAACGGCCCATACAGGGTGCTGAACATAGCTGTATCAGGCAACCCCATTCTTCTGCCGCTGAAATTGATGGGCTCCATAAAAACGCCGTATATCTTCGGATCAATCTCTCCGATAATTCTTTCCGTATCAATTTTGATTTTTGCATCTTGTGCAAAAGCCGTACAAGAAAGAGTAATTAGTAAAGTAATGATTATTTTTTTCATGATGATATCTCCGTGATTTAATAATAGGTTAAGCGCTGCCATGAGCGCCGGTTACCATGCCGTCGGTTTCATGAAGCAATGATATATTTGGTGCGTATGTAAAAAGCCCAACAGGATATCCTGCTGTGTAATAGCCTTCGGCATAAGTATTCCACTGTTGACCCGATGCAGAATTTGCAGGTAACAATATTCGGCTCATGATTACTCTGTTATTTAAAAAGTTTTTGTGCAATTATGGACAGGTAAAGTTTGCAGTTCATCCAGGTATGTCCTCCTCCTGAGATGAAGGACTCGTATTTGATGCCCTTCTCATCCAACACTTTAAAATACTCTTTAATAGCGCGATATGTAAAATCTTCTTCGCCAACGCCTATCCAGAATAATTTTAGATTTTCATTGGTTTTTGCGGGATATTCAAAAGCAGCGGCATTGTTGCGGTCGATTTCATCAACACGCATACCCGGCGCAAAACCGCAAACCCATCTGAACATATCAGGATTATTTAATCCGAAATACAAACTTGTCCCGCCACCGCCGGAAAATCCGGCGATAGCCCGATGGTCATTGTCTGCTATTGTACGGTAGTTTTTTTCAACAAAGGGCACAAGATTGTTAAAGAAATCCTTTTTAAATTCCTGTAGATTTTCCCAATTGCGCAGACTGCCTGAATGCTTACTGATAACCGGCCAGGCGCGGCCGTAAGGCATAACAATGATCATAGGCACTGCCTTGCCCTGATGAATCAGATTATCAAGAATGATATTGGCCCTGCCAACCTTACTCCAGGTTTCTTCTGTATCAGTAGTGCCATGCAGCAGGTACAGCACAGGATATTTTATATTTTTATCATTATCATAGCCCGGAGGCGTGTAGATCACAACGGGACGAGTTCCGAGTTCCGGTGATTGATAATATCGATAAGAAAGCGTTCCGTGAGGTACATTTTGAATGGTATGAACAAGCGGAGTTTCACCGGTGATTTCCACTATACTGTTCCGAAAACCTTCATTGGGAAAAATTGCAGAATTACGCGGGTCTGCCACATGTACGCCATCCACGATAAAATGATAAGGATACATGTCAGGCTTAACCGGACCCAGAGTCACGCTCCAGACGCCTGATGAGTCCTTCATCATGAGCGCTCGGCCTTTTTGAAACTGTGCATCGACAAAAACCTTTTTTGCATCCGGCGCCAGATACCGGAAGATGACCGTATTATCCGGTTTGATTTCCGGTGAATTTACGACCGGTCCCCAGCCAGGTTGACCGCATACAAATCCGGTAAGACAGATCAGCATTAAAACACTAAAACTTACGATGCTTGTTCTCTTGTTCATTTTGATTCCTTTTTCTTAGCTTAATAGTTTGATAAAATCTTTTATATTTTTAGTAATGTAAATATTCAATTTGCTAATTACTCATTAATCTTATCGCTGACATGATAGTAATCAAAATCTACCAATCCGCCGGCTGTTTTAGTCGCAAAATTAAACAAGCCGAAGCGATAACCCATAAAATGAGGCATCGTATAAGACATTTGCAAAACCGATCCAATCTTCAGCCACGTTTCTCCATTTAAGCTGTAATAAAAATAAGCCTTGTCCGCGCGGTCTCTGAAATCGCAATCGATTTTGAAATATACAATGGATTGTTCAAGGGGAATACTTTCAACCTCCTCAGGTGGACTGGGTTTAGGGGGCCGGCCGTGTTCACCGGATTGATCAGGCGGCACATTAACCATTACAATCGATTTATTTTCACCTTCCATCTTAACGCCGACAAAACCATACCTGCGCTGCAGTGCGATTAAACCTGCACAGTCGCCGTCTTTCATATTAGCGACATCCATTTTAATATTTGCCGAACTCACGGGACCGAAGGTTCTCTGAGTCAGTATATTGCGGGCGCTGAGCACATCGTTATCTACCCGCCCGGTAGTCAGACGAAGAAATCCCTTGCGACCGCCAATGGACCAAAAGCGGTTATCGGGATTATGATTCCACTGCCATGCCAAAGGCAGCGGTTCACCCGGCTGCCGGTCAAATTCATCCGAAGCGACAATATTGGCAAGTCCCTTGATGTTGTCATTGATATCAACAGTCTCAGACGCTTTTCCATCCGCACCGAGAACGGGCCAGTTATCCTCCCATTTTACAGAAATAAGCCAGGGACTGCGCCCAACCGCTCCATTATCCTGGAACAACATCGCGTACCATTTGCCCTCCGGCGTGTCAATCAAACAGCCCTGGGCCACGCCCTTGTCTTCGAGGGCAACGCGTCCTTCCCAGGGTCCGGTGATTTTATCAGCCCGGTGGATCAGGACAGAACGGGACCAGCGGCTCCTCGGTGAAGCAATGTTCAGCAGATAATATTTGCCGTTCACCTTAATCAGTTGAGAGCCTTCTCCATTCAAGCCGCCAACCTCATCTTCGCCAAACAGCAAATTGACGTTTTCGATGATGACTTTATTGATTCCCCCCGGTTTGGTTCCGGATAGATCGGGAAGCAGTTCCACCAGCGTTAGTTTTCCGGCGCCATAGATCATGTAAACGCGTCCGTCGTCATCGAAAAAAAGGGTATGATCGTGCAGAGACGGCTCAAAGGAGGATACGTTCCATTTCCCCTTTTCAATATCCTTGGTGGTATAAATATGGGTTCGTCCGCTGGTAGCTGAAAACGTGGTCGCATAGTAATTTCCGTCATGATAACGCAGACAACTGGCCCAGGAGCCGCGGCCGTAGGCGCTCTTTCCGTTTTCCAGGTTCATGGCGTCATTTTCAACCAGCCGGTCATAGGCATAACCAACCATTTCCCAGTTGACCAGATCTTTGGACTTCATGATGGGCAGGCCCGGACTCATATGCATGGTGGTGCTGCTCATGTAGTAGGTATCACCCACACGTATTACCGCCGGATCCGGTACATCAGCCCAGATGATGGGATTTTGCACTGGTTGTGCCTGTATCAATTGCAGGATTAATAAAATCAACGCTGTCATGAAAATGATAAGATGATTCCTCATAATAAATGTCCCTTTAATCCAATTTGATATTGATTTTCCTGAATGCGATATCCCCATGGACAAGCTTGATGATCACCTATCCCGTCGCCAGGATCCTCAGTTCATTGTCTTGAACCGAATAACCGTAATGGAATTCCCGGGAAAGGTGTGTTTCCACTTGGCGCTGGCGTCCGTGACGATGAAACGTCTGGGCGCCGTATGGAACGGATTATCCACGCTGTTGATGTCCCCAGGCTCACCCGTCATGACCTCGCCGGTCGCAACGGAATGAATCCTGGCGCCGGTCAGTTCCACGCTCATCGTTTGATCCACATCGAAAACATTGACAACTTTGAGGATGATGTCGCCGGAAGCTTTCTCTTTGCTCGCGCATGCAAACAATGGCTCTTCAGGATTAGGTTGAATTTCCTGGGCGGATTCGACAGTCGGTATTGTTTGAGGAACGATCCGGGCAACAGGAATGACCTGGTCTCCTTTGGCATTGAAGAACATTTTTTGAACGTAGTACGACGGCGATCCAAAGCTGGTCAAAGTGTTGTAGCCAATCAGGTCCGTATTCCATTGGCTGCCGCCCGGATTCACGCGGGTAAACAGCGGAGCATAGCAATTCATGATGACGATGTCGGCGTTCCGCTCCAAACCGGTCAGAAACGCGGCGTCGGACAAAGCGCATTGGAAGGAAGGCGTCAGACCCCGGGCGACGCCCGGTTCCTGGGAGGCCCATTCGCCTTCGAAAATCTTAGGGCCATTCCGATCGGCTTTGTCATACAGATGCGCATTACGTATCGCCGTGTTAGGCGACATGTAGTGATGATTGTCGATCACATCATGCGGCGCTTGCGGATCGACCGTAGCAATGACTTGAATATCAGGGTATTTCGCTTTGATGGCGTTGTAGAACATGGCAAAGCGGCCTTCCGGTCCCCGGTAGGAGGCAGCGCCATTGTTGAGGAAATCCTCATTCCCAATCTCAACATACCTGAGTTTGAAGGGGGCCGGGTGTCCGTCCTTAGCCCGGCGGGCGCCCCATTTGGTGGTCACATCGCCGGTAATGTATTCGATTTCATCGAGCGCATCCTGAACGAATGGTTTCAACGCATCGCCCGTCCGGACGTCATGACCGCCGTTGAGGTGCAAACCGGCATAAACGCCCACCACCGGCTCCATATTCAATTCTTCACACCATTCGAGAAATTCCAACAGACCCAAACCATCGGAAGACTGATAACCCCAGGGACTCATGTGACCGCTGCGGTCTTCCCAGGGTCCGATCATGGCTTTCCAATTGAAACGATTCTCAAAATTGGATCCTTCGATGTAATTGCCGCCGGGAAAACGCAAGAACGCCGGATGCATCGCGTCAAGAAGCTGCATGATGTCCGGCCGGAAACCGGTGACAGGACGTCCTCCCAATGCAGCGCCCGTGCGTTCCATGAATACCGGCGGGAACAACGAGACGAGATTTAAGTTCACCGCGCCCTTTGAACCTGCGGCAATCACGAAACGGGTGTCGGCTGTGGGCGTGACATGCCCTGTTTTTAGTGTGACTTTGTAGTGTTTCCATGCGTCGGTGATGGCTGGAACCTTAGCAAAAGCATAAACGGTTGCGCCGTCGCCGGACTCGATGGATACCGTCAATTGCCCGGAGAAGCCCTTTGAGCCTTTGGCATAAAAAGAAGACTGGTAGGTCCAATCGGGTTTGACAGGAATGCCCCAATACCCATCGTTTGCCACCGCAACACGTCCACCGTCAGGTACATTCGATATGGTGAGCTTCAGACTGGCGGTCAATGCGGTGGTGTTAATGGGATCCGTGGTGTCAATAGCGGCGGCGCCCTTGGCGCCGGTCGAGGTCATGAGAAACCAGTGGGGAACACCCGATATCCAGTCGCCGGGCGGTTCCACGATTGGACCATGGTCGACTATACTGCCTCCTATAAATCCCTTTTCCGGCTGCCACACCTTACCTGTCGAATCCGTAAACGGTTCGGACTGACCTGCCCTCATCCGTATGGTGGATTCTGAAGATCCTTGATCCGGAATAATCTCTATCGCTTTAATCGCCGGATTTTCGATCTGGGGTGTAAAAGTTATGCGAAGTTCACCCCCGGTTACTTCAACGGGTACGGATTCAATATAGGCGTGGTTGAAACCACCGGATTTAGCCCAGACGTCAAAATCCTTGAATTCATGTCCCATGACGTTGAAGGAAAAAACGCGGTCACCAGGACCTCCAATACCAGAGTATGTCTCTGCAAAGTAAAGCTTCACGAGATATTTGCCATTGGGAATTTTACAGGAAAAAGCGGTCATCGAATAATGCTCGCTTCTGAACAAACCCGGTTCTTTAGTTCCTACGGCTGGGGGAATTACACCGGCGCCCACGGGATTTCGGAAAATGCGGTTCTGGATTAATTCGCCATAGAGTCCGCCCTCGTAAGAGTAATTGATTTCCTCGGTCATTAGGCCGTAGAACATGGGGTCAATTTTGGCGCCGGGATTGTCCGCCTGCACAACAATTTTACCGGGATCGGCCGCAAAAACGGCTGCGGCAAACATCACAATCCATATCAGGGCAGTCCATTGCGATAAGTGTTTTTTGATAACGCCAATGAAAGGTTTCATGAGCGACGCTCCTTAATAAGTTAATCGTTTATTTCTTCTCTTGTGGTACTTTAAAGGGTTCTAACTGATCTTTGAATTTAATAATAAGCTCTTTCAGCGCAGTCTGATTTTCTTGGCCATTTCTCAGTCTCTCAACTTCCCAGGTTGGTGGAATTCTCATTGCGGTCAGTTCACCGGCTTCCAGCAGATGGGCGGCGGTCTCAGCAATATCCAATCCATCAGTCCAGGTTGCTTCAGAATTATTAAGCCATTGATCACTTTGTTCAATCACCTTGGTAATCCAGCCTTCCCTATCAGGAACTGATGGAAGAATATCATTCGAACGTTTACGGAAGAATCCCATAATGGCTGCAGCGATGGACGGATCACGAACGCTCCCGTCTTCATAAAATACGCCATGTACATTCCCCCATCCTTCACGGACAATCATCAGTTCCCAAATGTACCAGCCTACTTTAGCATTCATGTGTTCCTGAAGTGTAATATCATACGGATTGGCGCGGGCAATACAACCTATTTCCCCATTGATTAGAGGCTTATTAACTTTTGCTGCAAATTCTTTTGCTCTTTCGATGTTATTTCTGATTTGTTCACGGGTTTGCATGTAATCATGAAACTGAAGGACGTCGACATAATCCGCCAACTCAATCATCCCGTCGACAAACGCCGCCCCGATGGTGACAGGCGTGTTCGGGTCGAGTTCATGGAACGTATTGGCCAATAATTTGCTGCATTTAAATTTACTCAAATACCTTTCATCGCGCGCTGGCGGCCAGTCCGGTTCATTCATTACATCCCACATGGCCAGACCGGGTTCATCCGAGATTGCATCGATCAGATATTGGGCCCATTCTTTAGCTAAAGGATATTGTGTGCTGTCTCTCAGCCAGGG
>JAFGKZ010000039.1 GCA_016928315.1 Calditrichaceae bacterium | reverse complement strand
ATGCGATGGAGACTATCAGAAACGCTTATTAAAACAATTGATGATAAGTCGTGTCCGCGAAAATATTGACAGGAAAATTAATGGCATTTTATTGGCATTTTCCAATCATATGCTAAAAGGAAAAACGCTTCCTGTTTTTTCCGCCGCCATATTTAATGACTATACACGGCACTTACATAAGCATAATTTAATCGACTACGATCAAGTATTACTTAAAACGTTAACGCTATTAAATACTAACAGCGACATATTAGATCAGTATCGTTTTTTAAATCAGGCAATTCTTATAGATGAATTTCAGGACACTGATCCGATCCAATATCAAATTATTAAATTATTAGCCGAAAAACATGGCAATATTTTTGTGGTCGCCGATGATGATCAATCCATTTATGCCTGGCGCGGGGCCAGCCCGGCTAATATTCGAACTTATATGGAAGATTTTAACATTCAGAAACCCATTTTTCTTGATTTGAATTACCGCAGCGGTCCTGGCATAATGGATACAGCTCAAAAGATTGTTCAATCCACGGATCGAATAGAACCGGATAAAATTATTAATAGCCCGAATAATATAGATGCCTCTATTCAGATTCAAACATTTAATGATGAAGAACAGGAAATTGATTTTATAATAAATGTTATTGGGAATTGGGTAGAAAATAAAAATACGCCTTTATCGGAAATTGCCGTCATATATCCCCGGCATTTATTTGGTGAAAGGATATCATCCTATTTGATAAAAAACCGCATCCCCCATCAGATGGCTGCTGGAAAAAATTTGACCGATAACCCATTGATGCAAAAAATATCTCTTTACCTCAAATTGATCCGTGATCCTGCAGATTCGCTTATACTGGAAGAACTGGTTGAAACCGAACTGGGCTATCATATTTATAAACAGGTTCAGGAAACAGGCCAGATAAAAAAAATCGGTTTCCGCAAGGCACTTAGCGAACTCAGTACACAGGAAACGATTAGTTATCAGGTACGAAGACAAATAAATACGTTTGTGGGTAATATTGCCAATCTGGTTAATCTGAAATCATTTTATCGCTTCAAACAATTAATAAACGAAATATTAAAATCGACACAAGAAATAAGTATATCGATTCTTAACAATAATATTTCCCGTATAAAACCGGTTGACCATAAATATATAAAACAGCTCAACTCCCCGGCACCCGCAATCTGGATATATCATTCTGATGATAAAATCCGGTTTATTGCAAAATCGATGCTGGAAGCGGCATTTGATAAGCAGGTGCTGGAATTTAATCAGGAAAAAATAATTCATTTAAAAAAAGAAGATGTCGTTTTATTACTAAAACCCTTTCCGATAAAAGACCTGCCATGCCATTATGTCAATATTTTTTCAAAACAGGTATCAAGACGAAATGGAATATTATCACATTTATTTCGCTGGCTTCAGGTACAACTCAATGCAATCCCTAATAAGATTTTTGATAATTATGTCGTCTTTGATCTTGAGACTACAGGTAAAGATCCAGAAAAATGTGGGATTGTAGAAATTGCCGCGGTTAAAATTGAGAAAGGTAAAAAACTTGATGAATTCCATTCTTTGATAAATCCGGGAATTCCAATCGAAGCCTCAGCGCAGGCGGTGCACAACATAAGTGACGCCGACGTTGAATCATCACCATCGATAGCCGATGTATGGCCTAAATTTGAAAAATTTATTGGAAATAATTTATTGATTGCACATAATGGTTATGAATTTGATTTTAAACTTTTAGATCGAGTTTCAAAACAACTTAAACGGCCAAAGTTAAAAAATATCCGGTATGACTCCCTTATTTTAGCCCGCAATCTTTTTCCATCAGCTCAAAATTCAATCGATGGATTAGTTGATCGCTATAAACTGGATGCCGGTCAAAGACATCGGGCTCTGGATGATGTTATTGTTTTACATGAAATTTTTCAAAAATTACTTACCGTTGTGAAGCAAAATGAAATTTGCACCCAGGGTGAGGAATTTACTGAATTTGTAGCCTTAGGTAATGTACTTGAAAGCCAGGTAACCGCCACTGAAGACAAAATATTTTTTATGGCCGGTATTCGAAAATTGTTATCACCTTATTCAAATATCCGAAAAAAATATACTGAAAAATTTGCAATTGATGATCAGGAACTTAGCAATAATCTTATAAGAATAAAGGAAAGAATTGCACCCGGTATTGCAGGTTATGAAACATTTGATGATTTTTTTAAACGCCTGCTTGAAACAGCGGAAGAATTTAATCATCTGGAAATTGATTTGGCCATTGCAGAATTTTTATCATATATATCCCTGATTAATCCTCAGGATTGTCTGGAAAATATCGATGCTGTTTCGTTATTAACTTACCATTCGGCTAAAGGGCTTGAGTTTGAACGGGTTATTTTGGTGGGTGTGGAAGATGAGCAGATGCCTAGTTTTTTTGCTTATAAATTGGATTATGACGATGATCGGCCAGTAAATGAGAAAATTGAAGAACAGAAACGGCTATTCTACGTCGGTATTACCCGGGCTAAGATTGAAGTTATAATGACACTGGTAAAAAACCGATTTGGAAGGCGGCAAAAATCATCCCCTTTTTTAAATGATATAAAATCAGATATAAATATTAAAATCTTCCAATAACTTCTTTGCTTCTATGCATAATATTGCTTATAATTTGTGTTGGTGAAACATGATCAAAATACGAATAATTTTGATTTTTGATCATTAAAACTTAAAAAATAACAAAAGAATAAATATAAAAAAATCGCTGTAAACTTTTAAGTAACTTGAAGGTAATGTATGGATGTATCACGATAATTATTAAACAGAATACATACTGATTGATTAATTGTTTGTGTTTCCTTCTTAATGCTTAGGAGTTCAGGCGATTTGAAGGATTGTAAATGTTACCAGGGAAATTATGGGAAATCCTAAATCAAGACGCCAACCGCTCCATTATTGATATTATTCTTGAAAACCGAAATTTACCGGCAAGTCATTTAGATCCGTTTAAACTGACGGATCGTATGCATTCGCCCTATCTCTTACCGGATATAAAAAAAGGTGTTGCGCGTATTTTAGAAGCCATCCGCCGGGAAGAAAAAATAGTTATCTTTGGTGATTATGATGTTGATGGTATCACATCCACTGCATTAATGGTATATTTCTTTCGCAAGATTAATTACGAAGTCGATTACATTTTACCTCATCGGGAAAAAGATGGTTATGGTCTTAGGAAAGCCAGCGTAGATCAGATTGCTGAGTTAAAGGCCGGTTTAATTATAACCGTAGATAACGGCATAAGCTCAAACGAAGCAATCGACTATGCCGCATCGCTTGGTATTGATACAGTTGTCACCGATCATCATCTGCAGGAAGGTGATCTGCCTAAAGCCGCAGCTATAATAAATCCCAATCGAAATGATTCTCTCTATCCGTTTAAAACCATCTGCGGCGCAGTGGTAGCCTTTAAGGTTATTTATGTTTTATGCGAGGAGTTGCTGGACGAGAATGAAATGAAGCAGTTTTTACTCAATCATTTGGATTTGGTCGCAATTGGGACAATTGCTGATGTAATGCCTCTGCGGGATGAAAATTATGCGCTTGTAAAATTCGGTTTAAAAGCTTTATCGAATACCCGGAAGCCCGGTTTGATCGAATTAAAAAAGATCAGTGGTATTAATGGAAAAAATGTGACCCCCATATCGGTAGGATTCTTTTTATCACCCCGTCTAAACGCTTCAGGGCGCCTAGAAAAAGCAACAAAATCGGTAGAACTTTTAATTACTGAATCATCGGAAGAGGCCCATCAGCTTTCTGCTTATTTAGATAAGCTTAATCGTAAACGACAAATTTTATCGGCTGATTATCTTAATTTTGCGCTTGATGCTATCCCGGATGATAAATCCGATTTGCCGAAAGTTTTGTTCGTAGAGAACGATGCCTGGCAAGCGGGGCTCATCGGGCTTGTATCGGGACAGCTTAAGGAACGGTTCAGCCGGCCGGTATTAGCATTTACAAAAGATGATAATGGCAATTATGTTGGTTCAGCCAGAAGCATTAATGAATTTCATATTACCAATGCCCTCACACAATTTAATCATTATTTCATCAATTATGGCGGTCATCAAAAAGCGGCAGGATTAACAGTATCTGCTGACAAATACAATCAATTTAAAGATGAGTTTATAAAATATGCGGAAAACATTCTTCATGAAGAGGATTTAATCCCAAAACTGACTATCGATTCTGTTATTGATATTGATCAAATCAATTTAAATACCGCCCGGGCTATCATCGACATTGGTCCGTTTGGAGAGACTAATCAGGAACCGGTATTATTAATACGCGATGTTATTATAAAGGACATAATTTTATTAAGCCGGGATAAGCATTTAAAACTGTATGTGCAAAAAGGCAATCAACTATTTGAATGCGTCTGGTGGAATAGCGGCATTCATAAAGATGAAATTTCTTTTGGCGCTAAGATGGATGTGGCTTTTAAACTGAATGTCAATAACTGGCAGGGTACAGATCGATTGCAATTAACCATTGAAGATTTAAAATACTCAAACGGATCTGCACATTAAGGAAATATCTTTGGGAGATGATTGAATTGAGATACAGATTGATTCCACTTTAAGCAAATTAAAATTTATTGCGTATTTTAGACAAAAAATATTAAATTCGGATCACACTTGTCCAAAATAAGATTTTAAAATAGAGTAAATTTTTAATATAGAGATGGGTCTCTTATTTTGTAAATTTATTTTGT
>JAFGKZ010000038.1 GCA_016928315.1 Calditrichaceae bacterium | reverse complement strand
GAACCATCCAATCAACTTTGTAAGCAACCCCCAAGTCCAGGGACGTCCGCCAGCCGGCGGATGACTTACCAGTTAGCCTAATCCTCCAGCTATAAATGATATATTCAAAGAACAAATTCTTCTGTAAGAACCCCCAAGTCTCTGCGGGCGTCCCGACAAGTCGGGGTGACTTACCAATTAGCCTAATCCTCCGGCTAAGATATTTTAAAGAACATGTTTGTATAAATATTTAATATCACCGGAAATTTCATCTATTTATGCCCGGAATGCCATACAGTTTACTTATACTATCTATGCATGTAAAAGATCGATATTGCCATTTTCAAAGTCGCAAAATTTAATCATTTGGGTTTAAGATTACAAATTTTCTTTATAAGCTTAATAAGCCAGAGATAAGCCGAATACAAATGTATCCTTTACCAATTGGTTATCATCTCTCCAATCGATTGTCCATGCGGTATTTAAACTTAATGTTTCAGGCCCGAAAGAGAATCCGTAACTTAAAAATTTTCTGTCGCCGTGGTTAGGGTCTTCATAAAAATAACCTATGCGAATGGCAAAAACAGTCATAATTGAAATTTGTTGTCCAATCCCTGTAGTAATACTGTTCAAACCGCCTTCGCTCCAGGATGTAAACAATGCCTTATAAAAGGGATCCGCTTCACCGGTCATATCTTTATTTACAAGCAGTTTGTTGAAATCGATGGAAGTTATAAGACCGATTTTATCCGTATCAAGGTAATTCCAGGATATGCCCCAACGTAAGTTTTGAGGTAACGGATCGGCTTGATACTCGGATATATAGGTAATATCCGGTCCCATATTGGTTAAAGAAACGCCTATACTGATACCGGGCGGCTGCCTGTGCAATGTCCATTTAGTAAAACGCGTATCTAAAAACCGTCTATAATAACACAGGTCTGGCAGAACATTCTGCTGTAAAAAACCGATATCAACAGCATATGATGTTGCTTTTCCATCACTCCATTCTGTACCGACTCTGACTTTTTGATCCGTCAGATTACTTTGTATTAATTTTAAATTGATACCAAATGAAGTTGAATTTGAATATTTAAAGGCATAACCGATTGAAAATGCCCATTCATTAGAATCGAATCTTCCTAATTCCTCTCCTGTTTCACTGGTCCATATATTTTCTCCTAAATCAAAATAGATAAAATTTATACAAAACCATCCACATTTGGGAATATGAAACGCTGCTGAAGTCTGGAAATAATATAAGTCATCAAAATTGAATTGTGGCAGCCAGCTTATGCGATTTACCTCTCCGCTAAAACGCGAAGTTCGGACAAGACAAGCAGGATTGTAGAAAACAGCGCTGGCGTCATTGGATACGGATCCCATAGCGCCGGCCATAGCGTTGCCTTTAACAGAAGGATCAACCAGCAAAAACGGCACGGCGGCTTCACCCTGGGCAAGGCTTAATTTCGCTGCAGACATAATAATTAATAGTGATATCATAGTGTACAATGTCAATTTCATCTGCAATTCTCCAAAGATTTTAGTATATTTTAAGCTTTTTAACAATTACTAAAATGATTACTATATCTAATTTAAAACTCTTTGCCGGCACATAAATTTATATAAAACATACAAAATATTTATACACAATCCAATCCATATTTCACTTATATAATCGAACCATAATGAAATTAATTTTGCCCGGCCGGAACGGATTTATTATTATTGGATAAACCTGTTAAGATTGGAGTATTTGATATGCATTTCATTAAAATTAAATTCATTATTACGTTTATAATGATTGCATGCATTTCCGTAACAACAGCCCAGGATAAACAGCCCGATCCGGGTCCAAAATTTACGGAGGTCGCCGATAATCTGGATTTGTCGAAACATAGCGCCCGTGAGGTGATGAATTACTGGAAAAAAGTGAACGGCAAGCAGGTTACGTGGACGGGTACCGTTAAAGAGGCAAAAGCCGGCCGGGGTAAAGCGCAGATAATGGTTGCCAATGACAAAAGAAAATTGTCCAATGGTTATAATATAGTGCTGATAACCTATGATCTTGAGGCAGCCGGGAATCTTAAACTCAATCAGTCCATCTCATTTACCGGAACTCTATATGATTATAAAGGCCGAAAAGGCAATCCTGTTATTATATATCTGGATGAGGTTGTGCTGGTCAAGTAAGCGGATAGAAAGTATATGTGGCTTATTCTGTTGTCGGTTTCCGGCAGTGTAATTATTATTTTTCTGATTGTATTATCGCTTAAGAAAATTCCAAATGTGAACAATTATTTTTTATATGTTTCGATCATATTGCTGTTCGCCGGGGTGTTTCTGGTATTGATTGAAAAAAGCGCTAAAACATATTATGATAAAATATCAGACTGGCCGCGTACCGAGGCAGAAATCATTGCCAAACAAATAACCGGCGAGCGCGCAGTTCTGCCGGAGGTTATTTACCAGTACTCTGTTGATGGAAAAACCTACAAGGGCAGGAGTGATCTAGGTGTACCGGGATTTGGCGGAAGAAACAAAAGAACCCTGACCGCACAAACAGCCCTGAAAAACGAACACATAGGCGCCAGGCTGCTCATTGCATATAATCCCGATCATCCCTCTGTTTCCACTACACAATTTCATCCGCCCTGGAATTATTATGGAAAAATAGGTTTCGGCGCTTTTATCTATGCCGGCGCGTTAATGATTATTTTATTCCGTTTGTCAGGGAAAAGGAACAAAATTTCTTTGCCTGTGATGTGAGTATTTAGTAAAATCCACCTTTAATTATAACCGTATTTTCTGATTGGATTGTATAATGGATTATCGTAAAGCCCTGCTGAAACACCTTGGACTGTCTACTTTTGTTGTTGTTGATCTGGAAACAACCGGGCTTGATCCGGAAAAGGATCAGATTATTGAAATAGGCGCCATTAAATTTGTTGATGGGGTGGAAACCGATCGGATTGATGAGCTTATTGATCCGGGCCTTCCCATTCCTGAATTCATTACCCGTTTGACCGGCATCAGTGATAAAGATGTGGCTGGAAAGCCTCCAATAAATGAAGTTTTTCCGAGACTGGTCAATTTTATGGCCGGAGCAGCCATGATCGGTCAGCAGGTGAACTTTGATGCTTCATTTCTGGAATACCATCACCGCAAAATAAATAATGATTATTACAATTGGGAAAACACATTACTGCGTTTTAAGTATGTAGACAACTTGCGTCTGGATACATTATTTCTTGCCCGAATTTTAATGCCCTTTCTTGATGGTTATAAACTTTCCGAACTATCCAAACATTTAGGGTTTGATCTGGAAAACGCGCATCGTGCCATTGAAGATGCCCGGGCAACCGGCTATGTTTTCCTGGAGTTGATTGATCGTGTTCTTGCCACGGATAATGTGGCTCTTTCCAATATTGTTAATCTGTTATATCCAAATTCAGTAAGAGCTAAAACCTTTTTTCTCCCGGTATTAAAGTTTAAGCAGCAGCATAATATCAAAGTGGATTCCGTTTCTTTAATCGATGAAGCGCAGAATGTTCAGCAATTCTATAATGTGATCGGGGAAGGTGATTACCAGCTTCAGGATCTGGATGATTTTGAAGTTGCCCCGGTTATGCCGGAGCAGGTGGATGAATATTTCCATGCTGATGGTTCCCTGGCCCGGCATTTAAATAATTATGAGTTGCGTGAACCCCAGCAGGAAATGGCCCGATTAGTGGTTGATGGATTCAATAACTCCGAATTTGTAATAGCCGAGGCGGGAACCGGGACGGGCAAATCTATGGCTTATCTTATCCCGGCGGTGGAATGGGCAGCTCAGAATAGAACGGCCAGTCAGCGAATAATCGTCTCCACCAACACCAAAAATCTGCAGGAACAGTTATTCTTCAAAGATATTCCTCTGCTTTACCGGGCGGCAAAAAATCAGTTTAAAGCCGTATTGTTGAAAGGGCGTTCAAATTATCTCTGCCTTGATAAATGGCATACGGTTATGACCGATATGAATCAGCGTCTGTCACAGGATGAACGCACACGCATACTTCCCCTGCTTTTATGGGTGGATCAGACCCGCACCGGGGATATTGCCGAGAATGCCGCTTTTCAGCTTGAGCGTAACATGAATCTCTGGATGAAACTGATCGCCGAAGCGACTTATTGTCCGGGCAAACAATGCAAATACTATAAAGATTGTTTTTTGATGAAAGCCCGTGAACATGCTAAAAAAGCGGATGTGGTTATCGTGAATCATTCATTATTGTTTTCTGACCTGGCTTCGGATAACGCCGTGCTGGGTGAGTACCGCAATTTGATTGTCGATGAAGCCCACAATATGGAAAAAACAGCCGCTGAATATCTCGGAGTACGGGTCAGTTACTGGAGTTTCCGGAATTTGTATCACCGGTTGTATGAGGAAGAACCAAAGCGCAGCGGCACCTTGCAGCAGATGGATTTTCGTTTAAGCAAAGCCGGTCTCGATGAAAAAACACAGAGTATGGTTTATAAACAGCTCAATTATTTAAAACACAGCAGTCTCAATCTAAAAGAAAAGGTTCAGGTTTTTTATAATGAGCTCAGCCGCCAACTGCGTGAGAAATATGCCAATGCAGCAGGCGGTGCTGAAGACAATCGCGTAAGATATTTTAAAAACTTCAAATATTTTAACCAGCTTTCTTTACAAATAGAGGAACTGAAACAAAGCCTGGATAGCTTCAATCGCAACATTGAAAAAATGATAGAGGTTTTGCAGGATCTGGATGATAACACCTTTGAGTTTCAGGATCAGATTTTACGTGAGTTGATGGCTATTGCGGAAGATGGTAACCGTTTAATCAATGATTTTGATTTTTGCCTTTTGGCGGAAGCAGATCATTTTGTTTATTGGCTGGATGTGCCCCGGAATGAACGCAATAATGATGTGGTATTGCATGCTGTGCCGTTAAATATTGCCGAACTTTTGAAAAATAATTTATTTAAAAATCTTGATACAGCCATTTTTACCTCAGCGACACTGGCCGTTAATAAAAATTTTGATTATTTCACCAAGCGAACCGGATTAAGTCTGCTGGAAAATAAATCTGTTCAGACAAAGGTTCTCGGTTCACCGTTTAACTTTAGAGAACAGCTCCATCTCGGCATTGCTGATTTTATGCCTGATCCTCGCGATAATGATTATGCAGCATCGCTTCAGGATACGATTGGCGCTATCCATGAACAGCATCGCGTGGGTATACTGGTTTTGTTTACCAATTATTCTCTATTGAATTTGATGTATGAACGTATGAAGCCCTATTTTGACGGCGAACGGATTTTATTATTAGCACAGGGGAAGAGCGGCAGCCGGACTAATATTATAAATCAGTTCAGGGAAAATAAAGATTCTGTATTATTTGGTACGGATAGTTTCTGGGAAGGTGTGGATGTACCTGGCAATGCCCTGGAATTATTATTCATTCCCAAATTGCCATTTGATGTCCCTACGGATCCATTGATTTCCGCACGTATGGATGAAATTAAAAAACAGGGCGGCAATTCTTTTTTTGATTATTCGGTGCCGGAAGCAATCATTAAATTTCGCCAGGGTTTTGGCCGGTTAATCCGCAGTAAAACGGATACTGGTGTTGTAATCGTGGGAGATAATCGTTTGAGCAGGATGCAGTATGGACAGCAGTTCTTAAACAGTCTTCCGGTCGATGCTGATATTTATAAAGATAAGCAGCAGATGCTTTCTGCTTTGCAGAATTGGTTTTCCAAAACGCTTTCTCAGTGAGCTGCGGAGTTCATGTACAGTAAAATGATAAAATAAATCCACCCCTGACCCCTCCGTGTATGCAGGGAGGGGAATCCCGATTCATCGGGAGGGGAGGGTAATTAGAATAAAAAGGCCAGTGCCATGAAGCCATTAATCATTAATGAAAAAGATTTATCGCTATCAGATATAGCCTATTTTCTTGAACATAATCCGCAGGTGGAAATAGACGGTTCAGTAGTTAAAAAAATTGAACGCAGCCGCGAAATTATTTCTGATATTGTAAGCAGCGGCCGCACAGTGTATGGCGTTAACACAGGATTCGGTAAATTTTCGGATGTGAAAATCAGCCGGGATCAAACGGAAGAATTGCAACATCGACTGGTATTAAGCCATGCTGCAGGTGTGGGAGATCCCATGCCGGTTCCTTTAGTTCGATTAATGATGCTGTTGAAATTGAAAAATCTGTCGCAGGGTTATAGCGGCGTACGATTTAAAACAGTGGAGTTGCTCAAAGATCTGATTAATCATAATATCATTCCTGTGGTTCCGGAAAAAGGTTCGGTCGGCGCTTCCGGCGATCTGGCGCCGCTGGCTCATATGACTCTCGTTTTAATCGGGGAAGGGGAAGCGTTTGTTAATGGCAACCGAATGACATCAAAAGAAGCATTGAAAATAAAAAATCTTGAGCCGATTCAATTAGCCGCTAAAGAAGGTTTGGCTCTTTTAAACGGAACGCAGACCATCCAGGCTTATGGATTGTGGTCACTTGTAAAGGCGGAAAATTTAATAAAGGCCGCGGATATTATTGGATCAATAAGTTTGGAAGCATTGCTGGGTACGCTAACTGCCTTTGATGAGCGAATCCAGAATATTCGCAAACATCCGGGTCAACAAAAGGTCGCGCAAAATTTCAGAAATATTCTGGCCAATAGTCCAATCGTTCAATCGCATAAAGAAAATGCCCATAAAGTACAGGATGCCTACAGTCTGCGCTGCATTCCCCAGGTACATGGCGCGGTTCGCGATGGCCTGGAATATGTCAAAAGTGTGTTTGAAAGGGAAATGAATGGCGTGACGGACAATCCACTGATTTTCCCGGATGAGGGCGATGTGTTATCCGGTGGGAATTTCCATGGTGAACCGGTAGCTCTTGCCGCTGATTATCTTGGTATTTTGATGTCTGAATTAGCCAGCCTCTCAGAGCGTCGCATTGAACATATGATGGATCCCGCTGAAAGTGACCTGGTTGCGTTTCTGGCAAAGGATGGCGGAATGAATTCCGGATTTATGATTGCGCATGTGACATCGGCAGCCTTGATATCGGAAAATAAAGTGCTGGCGCACCCCGCCAGTGTGGATTCCATTCCAACTTCGGCCAATAAAGAGGATCATGTCAGCATGGGAACCCATGCAGCGCGCAAAGCAATGGAAATAGTAAAAAATGCAGAAAATGTTTTAGCGATTGAATTACTCTGTGCCTGCCAGGCTTTGGAATTACGGCAGCCGCTGGAGCCATCCAAAGTAACGGGCGCTGTCCTGTCCCTGGTCAGGGAACAGGTGCCTTATTTGAATAATGACCGCTATATGCATCCGGATATTATTAAAGCACAGAAATTAATATCAGAAAAGAATATTGTACGGAAAGTAGAAGAACTCATCAGTTTGCAATAAATAATCGAAACGAGTTAAATTAGAAGTGTATGAAAAAAGTCGTTGTTGAAGCGGATGTGCGTAAAGCGGCCCGCGATACCAAATACATTTTGATTGATGATCGAACCGTCATCACCCCGGCAGCAGCCGATCTGGCAAAAGAAAAAGGCGTTGTTTTTGAAAAAGCGAAACAAAATGATGCCGGATCGTTGCTGATGGAACAGGGACCGAATCAGTCTCCGGTTCGAACGGTTGCTGTCGCCTCGGATCATGGCGGCTTTTCCATGAAAAAAGAATTGATACCACACATAGAAAAGTTAGGTTATAAAGTTCATGATCTTGGTCCTGCCAATGACCAGGCTTGTGACTATCCCGATTATGCCTTCAAGGTTGCCGAGATGGTTTCTACGGGAAAAGTGGATCGTGGTATTATGATTGACAGCGTCGGGATTGGGTCAGCTATGGCGGCGAACCGGGTAAAAGGTGTGCTTGCCGCAAAATGTAATAATGCCTTTGAAGCCCGCAGCAGTCGTGAACATAATTACGCAAACTACCTGACCTTTGGCGCAAAAATAATTGGTATTGAGATAGCGAAAGAAATCGTAAAAGTATTTCTTGAAACACCGGGCGGCGCGATCCGGCATCAGAAACGGATTGAGAAGATTCTGGAATATCCTAAAAAGGATTAATATCCGTCTATTCTAAGTTTATCTTAATTGATATAATTACAATAAATATAAGTATGTTAT
>JAFGKZ010000037.1 GCA_016928315.1 Calditrichaceae bacterium | reverse complement strand
TGGTTATAATAGTCATGAATTGATTGTATGTTCTTTTTTATCGGATTCTGTTGTCGTAAATTTTGTATAAATTTCGATACGTTTTCTCTCTGTTTTTTTGCCAAAAGAATTTGTTTTATTTGCTCTTTAGTTTCTTCAAAGGAGACTGATTTAAATAATTCATCACGATTTGCTTCATAATAATTGTATATCTCATCATCACTGAGCCGTGTGTTTTTAACTAGTTTTCTTCTAACCATTATTTGTTTTGAATATTCAGCAAAAATCCCGGTTCTTTCATTTACTTCCGAAAATTTTCCGTCGAGTTGCATCTGACGGGCTTCTTTGGTTATCACAAAATCACGAATAGCAAAATCTAATGTGGTTTTGAAGCTCTTATAAAGCGCTTCATACGGAATATATGCCAGTGATCCCATCAGCCAACTGACAGTCATTTCATTGTCACCGATAATTACGATAGCTTCATTGCGATATTGCCATAAATCTCCCTCAATTTTTCGCTGCTCCTGTTCAGTAAGCTGGAAATTCTCCATTTTATCGAAGACATTTGGTTTTCGTGTAAGCGTCTGTTCAAGATGCTGGCCAACCTTTTTCATAATATCCGGTCTGACTTTAATGTCAATACCAGTCATCATTTTGTTAATATAATCAGATGCAATTCTATCACCTAGTCTTTGGGTGACTAATAGTCTGATATCATTCTGGTGCAGGTTGAAATCATCTTCCGACAGCAAAGGATTAATTTCATAATTGTCGATATATAAAATGTGCCAGCCGTAACTGCTTTTAACCGGTTTAGTAAACGTCTTATGCGGTTGTGTAAATGCCGCCATGGCCATATCAAATTCCAGTTGATCCCAGTGTACCCAGCCCAGTTCACCGCTATTGTTTTTCATTATATCATCTGTATAAACTTCTTCAGCCAGTTTATCCCAATCCTCTCCGTTTTGCAGACGCTGGTATAATCTTTCAGCTTGCTCATTATTTTCCGCAAATAAGTGTTTTAGTTTACGGCGTTGTGTCGTAAAGGCATAAACCTTTTTTACCAACTGTGAATCAACTGTAACCTGTGGAGCAATTACAGATTTATAATGTGCATCCCTCAGACATTTATCATGATAAGCATTTATTCGTAATAATACTTTTTCATCAACCGGTTCATGTACATCTGACCAGGCTGCCGTTAATCTTCTGTCAATCAATTCATCAAGATAGTGCTCGCGCAACGATGGGGAATCAAATACATCCGGTTGTTTGAGTAATTGAAGGTAGGCTAAACGAAATTCACTTAAGGTTATAGTGTGGGGGCCAAATTCAGCAACTATGGTCTCTTTTTTATCACAGCTAACCCAAAGGGCTGTCATCAGTACTATTCCAAATATTAAAATGCTCATTCTCCTAAAAAAAACCAACAGGAGAACGAGCAAATTTTTATTTGAAAAATGTACCTTCACAATTATTTAATAACGATTATTCGTCCAACTTTTTCACCAAGCCCCGGTGCATTAATATGATAAATGTAAACACCATAGGCAATTTCCATATTATCTTTGGAAAGAACATCCCATACCTCGTGTCCATCGGTTATATGAGAATCGTGTTCCAGCTTTCTTATGAATGTCCCATCAATCGAATAAATACGGATGGTACATTTTTGCGGCAAATGGATAAAATGAATTTCACGCGGACCCCGCCCGGTACTGTAAGGATTTTTAGGTTCCCATGCGGCTGTAACCACATAGGGGTTCGGAACCACTTTTATTTTATCCAGATTGTCCTTTGCAGTTTTTAAATTAATTTTTTGTCCCTGCGTTCTGAAAGTATAACGGGTATCTCCGTTAAAGGGATAATCGGGATATAAATACAATGTATCTCCCGCGCCCAATAAGCGTCCGTAATTGTTATAAAAATTGGTGTCCGTAACCGCATTATTAAGCAAACTCATGGTTATAATAACAGAATCATTTGGCAGAGTTTCGGTAAATATAATACGATCTTTTGCAGAAAAGAAACCTGCTGGCACGAGATCTTCGCCCGCAATCGGCGGCGCATCCACAAAGCCAAATGTTACTTCTTCTCCACTCAGAGCATCAAACACTTTAAAATTTACATCTCGTGCCGGTAAAGGGATGGGTTTATGAGTAGATGATAATAATGGATATATGGTTGAGGAACTACCAACAATCTCATCATAAAACACAATTTTAAACTGTCTTGGATATTCTACCCCTGGCAAAAATCCGCCAAGATTAAATTTATTAAACTGGAGATTATAAGCAGTAAAATAATTGATACTTTGACTCCATTTTAAACCGCTATATATACCCAAATCAGGTCTGGATATTATTCCGGGTGCCGGATTATAAACCATAAATTGCATTCCATTCAGAATAGCGGTAAACGTTCTTGGATTCCCATCATTGTCATCATACAAATCTCTGATATTTATCCATACGCTATCCTGTTTGCGTTGTTCATATATCCATACAGTATCAACAATTATATCTCTGGTGCGATTAATTAATTCGAAACCGGTTGTAAGCGTTGGCATATATTCGTCTTTGTCATCCAGATCAATTAAACTGTCAAGATCATTATCTATACCATCCATTGATTGATCGAGAAAGTGGATTTCATATTCTTCCCCGTCATATAATGAATCAGGTTCAAGATATTTAACATAGACCTGGCCTTCAGTAATACCTTCACCCATCGGTACCGGCTGCACATCAAATCCGGGTGCAGTATAACCAAGTGCAGGAGCCGTGGGAACGACCGCAACAACATTTTCACCTGTTTTAATAATCCCGGAAGCATCTATTGTAACAAACTTATTTGTTTCCGAAGGCGATATGTTTTTTTCTGCATCTCCTCTATCATAAGCAGTTACAGCATAGAAATACCGTTTTCCATTAACCACTGGCGAGTCTACATACGTATGCACTAATCCTGTTTCATTGCCAAGGTTGAATTGAACACCTCTTCCAAATGAAAGCGGAAAAAATCCAAATACGCTATCCACTTTATCATAAATAAATAATGGTTTAGTATACCTGTCGTATCCATACCCATCAGTTATGGAACCCGCATCCCTAAAACCCGGATCTGTTGAACGATAAATTTTATAACCTTCAAAATCATATTCATGTAAAAAGCGATCGTAACTTTCTTCAGCGCGGCTATCCCAATATAACGTTACCTTACGATCACTGACAACTGCATTTACTTTTGGTTTATCCGGAGCGACGGCAAAATTATAATTGGAATCGTAAATTTTTTGAACTATCTCCTTGTTTTTTATTATATCCTGTTCATCCCAGCCATAGATCATAGCCACCGATAAAAATTCGCTCTGACCGGCCAACAGGGGAAAATAACCGCAGGAAAAAATATAATCGGCATCAACGTTTTCCAGATGACCATCAAAAAAGCCCGGACGTGAAACCTCCCACATATTTTCATCATTGGAATAGGTAATAGTGCCGTATTCATAAAAAATAAATGAAGTTAAACCTATTTGATCCGATTCATTTACATCTGTTTTATCAATTGATGATTCACCGGGCAGATTTCCCCGACCAGGTGTTGGAATGCCGTCACCTTCCCCTTCATCACCGGTACCCGGTTTTCCGTCGAGACCCGTATCATCGTAATTCGGATTCCAGTCACCATCGTTATCAATGCCATCATCACGGCGTTCGTCAATGAGCAGATTGTCCAGACCGTCACCGGAAAAATAATCAATGCATAAATAATCCTGATTATTATAAACAGGATCCTTTATATATAAATAGTAATTGACTGAATCTGGCGCTAAGGCTCCGTCTGCTTCGTCAATCACGCCATTTAGATTATCATCAATCCCATTTCTGGGAATTTCAAAAAGCGGAGCGCCGGGCATTTTCCGATAGCTATCGCCATTAACCGTAATCGTGATACCTTCTGATGGCATTTGTTCTATTCGACGGGCATACTCATTTGCGTAATCGATGAGTACAATCGGTTCACCGATATTATAACTGAGAATAAATTCTTCGGCATCAATAATTTTACCGCCGCCGGCATTTAAACCATCACCATCATTATCAATCCCATCCGTGGCATTTCCCGGACTTTCCAGAAAAGCAAATCCTGCCCAGGGTACCGGCGAATAACCAGCTGTGCCGACATTATCCCAATCATAATTTACCGTTAATCCGATCTCCCGGTAAAAGGTCGCACAATCATCATCATAATCTGTATTATCGGTCATATTTGCGCCAATAGATGCGCCAACATTGAGTCCAAATACCCCTTTAAAATGATCGAGTTCACCTATATTAGTTAAGTTATAAATCCAGAATATGCAATCTTCCGCATCAGGATTGCTCCACTGCATTCCACGCACATCCTGACGCAGACCTAATCCGCCGCGATCCGGCTCTGATTCGATTGGCAGATGCATTTTAAGTCCGGATACACGTTTTTTAAACTGATAATCATCGAGAACGTAGTAACTTTCCTGATCGGCATTTTTTTGGTCTTTACCAAAATAACCGTTCCAGGCTCCCCGCCATCCGGAGTCCTGAATATCTTCAATTTTATCAGGCCAGTAAGGCGGCCAGGTGAAGGCTTCGTGACTCATAGCTACAGCATGCAAAGGATCTGTTTCTTTTTGTGCCAAATTGTAATAACCAGGTAATGGTTCAAAGCCAAGAAAATTACCGAGTGTATCATGGGAAAAGATATTTGGATCCCAGCCCTGGCAAAAAGCAATAGGATGAATATCTTGATAAACAGAATCTCCAAGAGAATCCAGCCCGGCATAAATACGCATTTGTGTACCAAAAAAACTCGACGCATTACCCATTTGAACCATGCCGCTGTTGATAGGCCATTCACCAGAATAATGGAGACTGTTGTCGCCTTTAATGGAACCGAGCATTCCATGATTATGAAAAGTTACACGAATCAGGTTTCCGGAATGATCATTACGGGCTCTGTTTCTGGAATCGCCATAAGAGTCCTGGGCAACAACCGATGTAATCATCGCCAGAATCAGGTATGTTATGATTAAAACGTTTCGCATACTTTTTGTCACTCCTGTTTTACAGAGAAAGAATCAATGAAAATTTATTCAACCGGTCAAGACGGCCAAAATCTACTGCTGCATAATCCAAATAAAGACCATAATTACTGACCTTAAAATGTAACCCGAAACCAAAAGTTAAACCGCCTTCCGCATTTTTCAAAAAAAGTTGCCGATAACCCGCCCGAAGTGCAAGCAGGTCGCGATAAATATATTCACCTCCGACATTCAGATATTCATAATTATCGTTGGGGTGAATGGCATCGACGGCTAAAATCAGATCATTATTTTCAATATGCATGAAATCCCGTGTAATATTTCCCGATAAACCGACGCGGAATAAAATAGGCATGCTATAGGCATCCGTCCTCAGGTCAGCATTGATATTAGAATTATTACCCTCGCTCGTTTCATCAATATCATGTTGAATTAACAGATCGCTGCCTTCCAGTTTCATATTGGTGCCAAAATTTGAAATTGACATACCAATTTTCATATTATTAAAAACTGATCTGTAAATCAAACCTATATCAACGGCGTAGCCGGTCGCATTGGTATGCCATAGATTTTCACGTACCATTTTTATAGTTGCGCCCATCGAAAAGCGATCTGTTAATGCCCTTGCATAACTCAAACCTGCCGAATATGAAGAAGCAGATACCATTTCCCCATTGCCTTCCGGCTCAATAATTGTGGTTCGCTCAATATCAGGCATACCCAAATAAGAAAAATGAATTCCAATCACTCCCACTGAACCAAGAGGAAAAGCAACAGCGCCGTAATCAAAATAGATATCGGCGATATAATCATAATGATTCAGCAGTATTTGCACATTATCCACACTCGCGATACCCGAAGGATTCCAGTAAATTGATGAAACATCTCCTGCTTGTGTTGTAAATGCTTCGCCCATGCCTAATGCTTTTGCACCAACGCCAATTTTAAGAAAATTTGCGGCAGACGTTCCAACCTTTGATACAGCTTGAGCAATGAGCTGGTGCCCTGAAGTTGTAATAATAATTATGATCAGCAGACCGATAAAAAAAATGCTTTGCTTCTGCTTGATTCTACATGTATAAAATTTATTTTTCATGTATTTTACCTCGCTCTTATCTGCTAATCCGTAATCCCAATTGAATGAACCGCGGCGGAGTAAAATTACCCGGCCGGGTAAAGTATTCATCAACATCGGAAATTTCAATAATACGTTGACTACCCTGTTGATTTTCACCATCAAGCGTATAATCCGGTTGTCCTGTATCGCTGTATACATTATTCGCATTTCTTGTATCAAATAAATTTCTTATATTAAAAAATATTTCCGTACGTAATTTTTTATATTCAAATGATTTTGAAACACGCAAATCTACATTATAGGTAAGCGGCTTGCGAGCGCTGTTTTCCCGTAATCCGACAAATGTACCGGAACCGGACACTTCACCCTGTGCAAAAGAAGGCGTATAGGGTAAACCCGAATTGAGTGTACCAATCATAGTAGCCAACCAGCCTTTGGATACATAACTTAGAACGGTGCTTACCGAATGCCGCTGATCCCAATTGAGATCAATTAATTCCTTTGTCGGCTCTTCATCACCCATAGCGGCGTAATAAGCGTCCTGTGGATCAGAAGAGGTGCCTTTAGCTGTCATATAGGTGTAGTCCATATTTAAACTAATTTCATTATAGCGATAAGTTCCTGAGACAGTAATACCTTTTGCTTCAGCATGATCTTTGTTGACATATTTATAATAGGTTGTGCCGCCATAGGTATCAATTGGGCTCCCGGTACTTATCCAATCACGAATATCCCTATAAAATCCTGTTACATGTACAAAAAGTCCTGTGTAAAGCTCCTGTTGCAAACCCAGTTCATACATTATGGTGCGTTCAGCTTTAAGATTAGCATTACCCACAAGATTTTGAGATCCGGCTCCCTCAATCCAGAAGTTTGGATTTGTATAAAGATATCGGAATTCCGGATTTTGAAAAAAGTGGCCGTATGAAAAATGGATTACGCCTTTATCGGTAATAGGAAAAGACAGACCAAATCGCGGACTGAGCTGATAACTTGGATCGGTATCTTTGTACCAGTAGGTTTCCCGCTCTTTGACTGATTTTTCATTTTCTAATATTTGTTCTGAAGAATCAATAATGCCATTATTGTTCAAATCTCTATAAATGTTGTCTAATTTCACCGGATCATATATCTGTGGATCCATTGGATCGGAAAGAATTTTACCTGCCGGATCAAAATAATCAAATCGTAATCCCAGGTTAACAATTAATTCATCAAATTCAATTTTATCCTGGATATAAGCGGCAAATTCATGCGGTTTCGCGCCATACTTTACACGATACGGTGAGTTTTCACTAACCACAATTGGACGAAAATCTCCATCCGAAAACTGGAGTTGAAACCAGTCATTTTTTAAATCGTGCAAGCGTGCGGAGACTCCCAATTTGGCCAAATGACGTTTGGTAATTTGACTGGTTATGTCCAAATTATATGAAAAGTACTTGACTTTTGAATAACTGAAATCAACCGGATTACCATAATATCTAAAATCATTTGAATTTGTACCCATATTAATATCAGGATTGTCACCAAACACATATTGTTTAAAATCGCCTGGATTGGTAGGCATATAGCGATAATCATAAGGATTTGCGTACAAATAACTTTTATAATCTTTATAATAATAACTTGCTTTAAAATCATAAAATGTACTCTGCGATAGCAGGTGCTGGAAAGAAAAAATATGAGTCTGACTCTTGGTAAAAGAATTGGTTCCAGCATCCGGTATATATTTATATTGATGACCGGCAACGCCGTAACTACGGTCGTCATTATAATAAAAACCATAACTTAAATTGATTGAATTTGTAAGATCATAAAATATTTTGCTTTGCGTGGAAATACCACGGTACCAGTTTAAGGCAACCAATTTATTATCGGCAAGTTCAAAAGTATGCTGCTGGTCGGAAACGGGTTCCTGGTAACTCCAGGGCATAAAATAACGTTTGCCGTAGGCGTATCCCGGTGCATATTGATATCGACCTGAAGCAAAATAAGTTAATTTATCGCCGGTAAACGGAACCGGCCCGGAAATATTTAGCTGGAAATCATTACTTTTTAAAGGATTATATGAATCGAGATAGGATTCTTTTTCAAGATATTTTTTTTCAGTAAAAAATTCATCAAAACTTCCACCGTTATTTTCAAAGTCGTATGGTAGAAATCCACGAGTCTGGTAAATAGCTACCGCATTTGCCCAATCTTCATTGCTCATAACATAGTAGGTATCATCATCAAAACTTAAATAGTCGCCAAGATAACCTGTAGCACTGATCTTAAATTCATCACTCCCCCGCTTGGTTACAATATTAACAACACCGGAAAGAGCCTGGCCATATTCCGCATTAAATGTGCCTGTAATCGTTTTTAATTCTTCTATTGCCTGATCATCGATATGGATTCCCGACCGGCGTGTATTGGGATCAATAACCTGAACACCGTCAATCATATAGGAAATTTCAGTCGTCCGGCCGCCGCGGATGTGCAAATCACCAGCTGCATCTTTAACAACACCCGCCTGCAAACTTATAATATCGGTAACGCTGCGTACGGGCATCATATCAATATTATCCGAACTGAGTGTAATTTCTGAAGAGGTAAGATCCTTTTGAATATTTTCACGTTCAGCGGTTACTACTACGATATCATCAGATTCCATGACCTGGGCAGCAAGCTGCGCATCAACACGGGTTGTGAGATCCACATTTACCCTTACATCTTTATGTACCACTGTTTGATAACCGATAAAAAGGAATTTGATTTCGTATGTGCCCGGCGGAATATTAATGATATAGTATTCCCCATTCATATCGGTTGTGCCGCCAAGGTAAGTTCCTTCCACAAGTACATTGGCTCCTACCAAAGGATCGCCACTTTCTTTATCCAGAACTATGCCGGCAATCTTTCCGGTAACACCGGCATGTATTGAGGAAAAACTGATAAGGATCGTGAAAAGAAACAAACTGAGCAGTAAATTTTTATTTCTGTGCCCGGGTATCAATTGCAGCCTCCTTAGACATGGAAAACTAGTATACATTTAAAATTGTCCGCTAATCTGTTATATCATTACTAAATAATTTAAACATGTAATCGATAAGGTATTTTAATTTCTGGTGATTACAACTTTGTTTATTCAATTATAAAGAAAAAATTGGGCAGGTAAAAACAGCCTGCCCAATTGAATTGATTGCTTATTTAAGCAGCATCATTTTCTTTGTTTTTGTGAATTTCTTGGTTTTCATCTTATAGAAATAAAGACCGCTGGAAACAGATACTCCAGCGCTGTTTTTTCCATTCCAGACAATTTCATGAGCTCCGACTGCTTTTTTGCCTTTAAACAGCGTATTAATTTTGTTGCCCAGAATGTCATAAATTTCTACGGTTACATCCGTAAAATCGGCCACTTCAAATTTAATGGTTGTGCTTGGATTAAACGGATTTGGATAATTACTATGCAATGCATATCGACCCGGTTTTTCAATGTCGTCATCTATTGCAGTTGCATTTACTACTTCCAGAAATCCCCAAGCGCTTGAACGTTTCCATACTTCGTGACCAGCTTGTCCGCCCCAGTTGGCCTGCAGTGTGCGAGCGCTGTCCCCAAGTGTTGGATCCAAATCATTACCGTTAATCTGCATCGGAAAACATGCGCCATTTACAACTTCCAAATCTTCGCCAGCAAGAGAATCCAAAGCAATTCTTGCTTCGATAATATAGCCGTCGCCGGTAAATTTCTGATAAACGGTCGGTTCAACACCAGGAAAGGAATAATCATTATTGGTTGCTGTACCGGTTGTACCCCAGGCTGTAAAAGCAATTCGGTAATCGCCGGTTCCGGCTTTATTTACGCCGTCATACGGTTTCCAATCATCCAGTAAATTTGAATTATATGCACCGAAGAAAACTTCCAGAGCATCACCCATCCATGGCTGAGTACCGCTGTATTTGGGTTCATTACCTTCAGCATTGAGATCATCATCGGTAACATCAGCTGATACATATAAATAATCATCATCAATAACAAAGGTGATTGCCCAGCCCATATCGGTAGATGCCGGTGTCCATCCTTCGGCAAAATCGCCCCCGGCGTTTTCTGGTGTTAACTGATTAACCTTGTAATTCGTGAATTCATCATCAAGTCCATCAAGTGAAAAACTAGAAGCAAAATCAGGAACATAGGATGCTTTGGCTGTTGGACAGGTAGGTAAAGTAACAGGACCTGCTTTACAATCGCCTGTTAGATCGGTCAAAAAACCATCAGCTTTCTGAGCAAGAACAGCATAATAATAGGTCTGCTCGGCGCCGTCATTTGTCCAGGGACGATGTACCCAATACTCCTCGCCGTGCGGAATCTGATCAGCTATACGAATAACACCCTCTGCTTCTATATCTGTAATTTCACTACTGCTCATGTAAACATTATAAGACTCTGTACCCGGTCCGCTATCAGCCCAATCTAATTGCACATAATAGAAATCAGGAAAACCAGTTGCTGTATCAACCTGCGCGGTTACAACAGGAGAGGTTGTTTCCTGCTCAGGCGCTTCAATGCCGTAAAGAGTAAAATTATCAAAATAAATATTGCCTGCCCAGGAATTAAGCACGCTATAATACAATTGGATTCCAACCGTCATTGCCAGTGTTGGATCAATGTCTTCTGTTTCAACATAATGCATTATGTCGTAACTAATGGTATTCCATTGTCCGGGTACCACTGTGGTGTCGCTTATCGAATACTTGGTTTCAGTCCAGGTCCAGCTCGGATCAACTACAAAAATACTCAACTGAGATCCTTCATACGGTATACCCTCCGGTACATAAACATCGAAGGAAAGACTGGTTGCACCGGTATCTGTTTCAGTCCAGCCAAAGGTAATATTTCCTTTTTGTAAAGAGCCTTTTGCCGGATCGACTCCATCAAAAGCCCATGCGGTGTTCATCACGCCATTGGATTCAGTCGTCGGATCAGCCAGCCAATTAACAGTTGTTAATCCAGCGCCCCAACCATTGTTGGCAAAGCCTTGTGTTCCTGCCACTTCATTTTCAAAATCGCAAACCACCCATTTCTTACCGGTTTCTGTACTAAAAAGTGATGCATTATCAACATAAATCGTTCCTGTCCAGGTAGTATCATCTCCAGTAAGGTACCATGTGCTAAATTCAATACCAAGTGATTTTAACGGTCCTTCAGCGACATCAAAGGCACCACTTTTTAAAATTTTCATTGCTTCGAAATCGAAGTGTAATGGGTACCATGCTTCTTTAGGAACATCTTTTGCATAAAATTTATAGTCCGCCCAAGTCCAGCTTTGATCCTGTGAATAAAATTTAATTAAGAGAGAATCGGGTACATCCTCTGTTAGCCACAAATAAAAAGTAGCCATATGCTCCGAATCAACCTCAACATTACTTTTTGCCAATGCACCTTTACTATCAACTGTTGCATCTGCATCTAAAGCAGCAGCCAAAACACCCGAACTAATTCCGGATGGATCAGCCGTCTGTGAAAGACTTGTAATAAAATCACCATATCCAATGCCAAATCCTCCTGCATCAGATTCAAAATCCGAGAGAAGAGCCGGATCAGCACCCAACAAACTTACATTATCTAAATATATAGTGCCTGTCCAGGATGTATCAGCTCCGGTTAAGTACCAGGTACTCAATTCAAGCCCCAGTGCCTGTAATGGACCTTCGGCAATATCAAAGGCGCCGCTCTTTAATATCCTCATTGCCTCTAAATCAAAGTGTAGTGGATACCATGTTTCCTTTGGAATATTTACCGCATAGAACTTATAATCCGCCCAAGTCCAGCTTTGATCCTGTGAATATACTTTAACTAAAATAGAATCGGGAGTATCTGCAGGAAGCCATAGATAAAATGTTACCAACTCGCCTTCCGTAATCACAACATTACTTTTTGCAACAGCGCCCTTACTATCACTACCGGTTGCATCAAAGTCAAACGCCAAACTTCCGTCACTTAAAGCTGACGGATCCGTTGTTTGGTATACGTTAGTAATTGCGTTACCATATCCATGACCAAATCCATCATTAGTAGCCTCAAAATCTGCAAGTACTTGCGCTATGCTGCTTCCTGAAAAAATTAGCATAGCAAATAGTGTAAATAATAACACTTTTCTCATAAAAACCTCCTTATAAAAAGTTTACGGGTTAAAACATAAATTATTTGGTTTTTGCAGTGCTTACTGAACTACGCTCAACCAATTTAATGGGTATCATGGTTGTGAGCGGTTTATCTATTTCATTGCGCATCATTTGCAGCAAAACGCGTACAGCAATCGATCCCATTTCTTCCTTATACACACGCATAGTAGATAATGGTGGATTGGAAATTTTTGATAATTCAATATCATCGAAACCGATTACGCTAATATCATCAGGAATTTTTAATCCAGCATCGGAAATGGCTTTATAGCCAAAAATGGCATTGATATCGTTTGCCGAAAATATAGCCGTCGGCCGGCTTTCCAACTGAAGTAATTGAGTAGTATGGTCATAACCTTTCTCAATTCCACCGGTTACAATCAGCCTCTCATCAAATTCGATACCATTATATTTTAATGCTTTTCGGTAGCCTTTAAGGCGGAGATTGAAACTTAGTCGTTCCAGATCACCAGAAATAAAACCGATACGTTTATGACCAAAATTGATCAGATACTGAGTTGCCTGAAATGCACCATGTTCGTTATCAATAAGTACCTGACTCATATTCTCAAGATGGATTTTAGGATCAACCAGAACGCATATAATTTTCACTTCTGCCAAACGTCTGATAAAATCTTCACTCATAACACCGACTAAAATCAGTCCATCCACCTGCTTCTCGCGAATCATCTTGGGGAGCGTATCCCTGTATTCGTTGGGCAAAAGGTGTAAAACAAGGTTATAATTATTAATAGCCGACTCAGCCTCAATGCCTTCAAGAACACGGGAATAAAAAGGATTACCAGACAGGGGCTGCGATTCTCTGCAAAAAATAACGCCGATATTTTCTGTTCGCTGCAGTTTCAAATTTTTTGCCGAAGCGCTGGGAACAAAATTATGAGATTTAGCAATTTCGAGAATTCGGCGGCGTGTTTCTGCGCTGACATCATGACGACTGTTTAACGCTTTCGAAACCGTCGCGGTTGAAACATTTGCTTTTCTTGCAATTTCTTTAATGGTTGCCAATATTGTTTAACTCTATGTTTGATTTTAAGCAGATGAATAGTTTACCGTAACTATTCTGTAAAAACGATTCCTTAAACTGAATGGAGTTAAAAAATTAAACTATTAAATTCACGAAATCGTTTTCGTAATAATAAGTTATATATTATTGAAATGCAAGAATTTTTTCGAAAATTTTCGTACTGACTTGATTTTTAATAATTATTCCGGCTGCGTTATCCCCGGCCAATCATCGGTCCTGAATGGCGATGCCGGCAAATTTGCCGAATTAACTAAATTGCAAATAGGATTTGAAGCCCAGGCATAGCGAACAGCCGCCGGATTTTTGACATCAGGATGCCAAACAATTACCTTATCATTTTCAATTTTAGCTTTAGCCCATTTAAATTGTTTATCAGCCCCGGCAATACTAAATCCTTTCAGCGCCTTGCCGTCGGCTGTCTTTAGACCATCCGCAACATGGTCGAATGTTAATTCAATTTTACTGCCCTTGATTTTCATGGATTTATATATAGGTCCCGAAAAAACAATGTCTTTGTTATAAGCAATTTTTAATGCATTTAAAGTTAATCTCCGACCAACTTCCTGTTTGTTTTTGGGATGTATATCTTGTGCATCTCCAATATCAATTGTGACGGCCATGCCCGTATTCGGAACATTTAGGGACATAAGCTGGGCTTCTCTTAATTCTGCCCAGTCATCATCACCTGGCTGGGGTTTTACTTCTTTGTAATTAGCTAACTGTACAAATAAAAACGGAAAATCACCCTGGCCCCAGCGCTGGCGCCAATCTTGTACTAATGCCGGAAACAGTGAGCGGTATTTATAAGCCGCCCCGGCGTTCGATTCACCCTGGTACCAAATCACTCCGCGGAAGGCAAACGGAATTAAAGGTTCAATCATAGCATTGCTGAGAAGGGTGGGATAATTCGGGTTGTTTGGATTAATCCCGAGATTGTCCAGTTCATTATAATCCAGACCCACCCGATAGAACCATTCTCCAGTCAGAGAAATACTTTTAGACTCATTCAGACTTATTTTTAGCAGTTTCGGATCGGCCCAAATGCCGCCTCCACCCTGATCATCCCGGACTTTCACAGCGATAACATTTTTTCCGGCTTTTACTAAATCTTTAGAAATTGAATAAATACGCGGTTCATTATAAACATTGTGCGTTCCAACAAACACCCCATTGAAAAAAGTGCTGTCAATATCATCAACAGCGCTGATATGCAGGGTCAGGCCCTTGCCTGTCCATTCTTTTGGTAGGTCAACTTCCTTACGGAACCAGACAATACCATCCAAACCCGCCAAGCCCTGATTCTCCCAAAGATCGGGTAGTTGCATCGTCTTCCATTGACTTATATCAATATCCACCTCAGACCATTTTGCTTCAGGATCATTCATCCCGAGCTCTTTATTATTAATTTCTTTATCACGTTCTTTCATCATGGCGGCAAACATAGATTCTATTTTTTGACCTTTGTATTTTTCTTCATAGCGTTTAGATATTTTTTTGAGTTGATCGATTTGACCCTGATATTCCGGAAAATCTTTCAAACCCTGCGAACTCATCCAGGCTTCGATTATCGTTCCGCCCCAGGAACTATGAATCAGACCTATAGGTACATTTAATTCTTTAAAAAGTTCTCTGCCAAAAAAATATTCTGTGGATGAGAACTGAGATACATTTTCAGGCGTGCATACTTTCCAGCCATCGGAAGGAATTGATCTTTCCGGCTGCAAACCTATGGTCCTGTAAACCTGAAACAGCCTGATATTTGGATAATCAGCGGCAGCAATTTCCTGTTCATAGTTCATAACCTGTCCCCAACCCGCCAATGGCATTTCCATATTAGACTGCCCGGAGCCGATCCAGACTTCTCCAATAAGAATATCTTTAAGGATAATTGTATCCTTACCGGCAATTTTCATCTCATAGGGTCCGCCTTCTTGCATTGGCTGCAATGTGAATTTCCATTTACCATCCTGATCACTAACGGTTGTTTGACTTTGACCGTTAAACTCTATGCTCAATATTCCATTGGGATTTGCAGAGCCCCAAATGTTTACCGGCAGTGTCCGCTGCAATACCATATGATCCGAAAATAGTTTTGCTGGTTCGATATTCGTTGCCGGTTGCTGCATTTGGCAGGCAAGAAACAAAATTGATAATGCTAAAGATATTATAGTTTTCATAGCTTATTCCTATTGTTAATATTTTTAAGAAATATAATCTTATTAATAATTTTTATCCATTTTAGATTTATCTTGATACGGAATCCCAAACCGGAATTCCCAAAAACGCTGCCACTTTTTGGGCATCTTCCCTTATACTGGCCAGCCTACCATGATCGATAACATTAAGCCGGCCGCCATCATGCAGTACTAAATTGATTTCATAACTATAGTAGGAATTTTTTGAACTAGATACACGCTCCGAGACAATTTGAAGCGCATGAATATCAGAAAGGGGCGCACTTGTTTTTTTATTACCCTGATCGTATGTTTGCGCGGGTTCTTTCCTTCCTTTCCAATAGTAACCATAGGTTTTATCAAACACGATTGGCTTCGTGCAAAAATATAGTAAGACACTGCCAACAGTGGCGAAAATTAAACCGGCAATCAATGGGATTGCACTTTCAAAATTTGAAGTAAGGTTCTGCCAGTCAATTGTTTTTAAACCAAAAAAGAAAACAACTGCCAATCCGGCCAACAGAAATAGCATACAGAATATCCGGGCGAAAACAGTGGCTTTAAATTCCAGGCGATGATAATTAACTTCAACAAGTTTGTGCGTCTTAAAATTAGTTCCGCCGCTTTTTAAAGGGCGCCATTCTGTTTGCATGGCAATTGGATCATTCAAACCGGAGGGATCAAAAGCTGGGCGACGATTTGTGAAATTTTTGAGTGATTCGACAATTTTTTTAAGCATAATGTTACTCCTCTCTACACAGAATAACTAAATGCGCGTACATTTAAATATAAAAATATTTTTTTTTTTCAATACCTGAAATTATCAAATACGTTTTATAATCACAAGCGTTACATCATCTTCCCAGTTTTGATTATTTCCAAATTCGAAAGCAGTTTTAAAAATTGTATTTACAATTTCTTTGGAAGACAAATGCTGATTTTCAATAAGAAGCTGTTTAAGATTCTCTTCCCCAAACTGCATCTCATTACTATCCTGACGTTCAAATAAACCATCGCTATAGAGCGCCAATACTGAACCAGGATCCATATAAATATGAGAACGCTGCAAATCTATTTCCTTTAGAAATCCAAGTACCAAACCGGTGGGGCCAAGCTCTGTCACCTTATCGCCCATTACCAGATATGGAGCCGGGTGCCCGGCATTCACATAAAACAAATGTCCGTTCCTCTCGATTTCTGCAATAAAAACGGATACAAAATTACTGGAGTAAGTACTTTGTTGAATTACCTTGTTCAGTTTTTTCATGGTGTGAACAATTTTATACTCGCCGGCTAATCCCATTCGCAAACCGATGACCACATCGCGTACCAAAAGAGCAGCCGGCAGGCCATGGCCGCTGGCATCTCCTACGCTAACGCCGAGAGTGCCTTCTTCAAATTCAAAATATTCAAAGAAATCACCACCCACAAGTTCTGCGGGAACTGAGCGTCCATAAATTTCAAATCCCGAAAATTGGGGAGATTTCTTGGGCAATAAACTTTTTTGTATCTGAACGGTTTGCTGAAGCTCGCTTTTAATAATATCAGAAAACAGACGATAATTCAGAGCTGTCCGCATTGCGTTTAAAAATAGTGTGATTTCCTCACGAATCCAACCCTCACGAAGCCCAAATACAATCAACCAATTTCCCTCAGGACTGTTCACGGACATAGCCGCCGGAACCATATCCGGATTGTTTTCAGATAATATGCATCGGCTATCTTCGTTGGAACTGTCAAAAATGAAAGTGCCATGTTCCAGAACTTTTTTTATATTGGGCGATTCAATCGTCACTTTTTTTATCCATTCATTCTTTCCCGTAGAGAATGTCTGTATAAAATCGCGATCCCGCTGCTCATAAATACAACCATCGTATATTTTTAAATCCTGACCAAAATTTTCTTCCAGCTCTGTCATCAATGAAGGTAAAAAATTTTTTCCGCTTTTATTTTTATCAATACTAGCCAGCAGCTCGTCTAATTCGCGATAAAAGGATTTCGGTGTGTTCATAATTTTCACTCAATGTTCATTTAATTGCGCAAAACATACTATAAATTCCTAATTATTCAAACTCTTTTTTCAAAACATAAACCACAGAGAACAAAGAGAAATTTATTATCTGATCTTTTTTGTTCGTTCACTTTAGGCATTTTAGTCATATTAAACTTTCGTACACTTAATTATTCAAGATAAATTTAGAAACAGTGTTACTTTTTGCTTTCAACAGCAAAATTTCCTTTTACAAAAAATTTACACTTAGAAAATTATTTTTATTGATTTTCAGTTTATATATTTTATATTGAATGACTATTCATTCACCTTATAACATGGGGACTATTCATGAATAAAAAAAAGTCCGATCCAAAAACCGAAAAGAAAAATCGAATTATTGAAGCCGCTGTAAAAGTATTTGCGAAAAAGGGATTTTACCTGGCCAAAGTAAACGATGTTGCAAAAGCGGCCAATGTAGCGGATGGTACTATCTATCTTTATTTCAAAAACAAAGATGATTTACTTATCAATTTATTCGAACAAAAAATGGAATTAATTCTTCAACGCTTTAGAGAACAATTACAGGATATTGCTGATCCGGTTGAAAAATTGCATCGGTTTATAGACACCTATTTTACATTGATTGAAGAAGATAAAGATTTAGCCGATGTGTTTCAGGTCGAATTACGTCAATCGGATAAGTTTTTAAAAGATTATCACAATCAAAAATTTTTAGATTTTTTATCCGTCATCCATTCAATTATTCAGGAAGGCATGGAAAATGGATTTTTCAGAACGGATTTAAATGCTGATGTAGTCAAGATTTTAATATTCGGTACGGTAGATGAAATCGCCCGTCAATGGATTTTAGGAGCTGACGCTAAGTATTCATTAGAAGAGGCCAAAGAAAATATTAAACATATTTTAACAAACGGTCTTATCGTTTTTTAATAACAGAATGTGTTATCCCAATGAAGTTTGGTCAAAAATAATAAACATTTTTTTCCTCTTACCCCCCTGGGAACAGGGATATGTCTGTCCGGCAGTCACATTTGGCGGCGGACCGGGCAAACCAAGGGCAGGGGGTAAATGATTTGAGGTTAACAAATGAAAAATATTGTCATTGTTGATGGTTTACGCACACCTTATTTAAAATTTGGTACTGAATTTAAAGATATAGCCGCTCACGAGCTGGGCGCTATTTTATTAAGAGAATTACTGGAACAGCTTGATTTTCCAGCCAAAGATCTGGATGAAGTAATTGTAGGGAATGTAGCTCAACCCCCTGAAGCTGCCAATGTTGCCCGTATTATCGCTCTATTAGCTGGAGTTCCGCAAGAAATTCCATCTTTTTCTGTACAACGCAATTGTGCCAGCGGCATGCAGGCTATTGCCGACGTCTGGTATCGGATTCAGGCAGGGCACGGGTCTGCTTATATTGCAGGTGGAGTGGAAAGTATGTCCAAAATTCCCCTGTTGTGGAACGAAGCGGCTACCGAGTGGATGGGAAATTTATTTAAAGCAAAAACTAACGGACAACGTTTAGCTTTGTTAACTAAGTTTAAGTTTAAATTTTTTCAACCCGTCATTGGATTACAAATCGGCTTAACAGATGGTTTCTGTGGATTAAATATGGGTGAGACAGCAGAAATTTTAGCTCGTGAATTTAAAATCACCCGCGAGGAGCAGGACCGTTTTGCTATGAATAGTCATAATAAGGCTGAACAGGCAACGGAAAAAGGCATTTTACAGGAAGAGATTATGCCGGTTGCCGTTCCGCCAAAATACGAATGGATGGTTGACAAAGATAATGGCATCCGCCCGGGACAATCCATGGAAGCGCTGGCCAAACTGCGTCCCGTATTTGATAAATATAATGGAACTGTAACTGCCGGTAATTCCAGCCAGATAACAGATGGCGCCGTTATGTTGCTGATTATGGAAGAAGAAAAGGCAAAGGCTCTGGGTTATCACCCGCTTGGAAGAATTAAATCCTTTGCGTTTGCCGGAGTTGATCCATCGCGAATGGGCTTAGGGCCGGCATATAGTGCAAAACTGGTCATGGAAAAATCCGGGATGAAAGTATCCAATATGCAGCGCATCGAAATCAATGAGGCATTTGCGGCGCAGGTTATTGCTAATATGAAAATTTTTGAATCCGATGCACTAAGTAAAAAGTATTTAAACCTGGACAAAGCTCTTGGCGCCATCGATGAGCGTATTTTAAACGTAAATGGCGGAGCGATTGCCCTTGGCCACCCGGTTGGTTCATCCGCATCTCGTCTGGTTTTAACTTTATTAAAAGAATTAAAACGCAGTAACCTTGAGGTAGGTTTAGCCACATTATGTGTCGGCGGCGGTCAGGGTGCGGCATTTATTCTTGAACGCGTTTAATAGTAATTAAAAAGGATCGGCAATGTCTAAAGCATTCAGTTTTGAAAAAAGAGAAGATTCCATTGGAATTTTAACATTTGATCTGCCTAATGAAAAGGTGAATATTTTTAATACCAAAACCATGCAGGAACTGTCCGATCAACTAGAACAGCTTAAACAGATGACGGATATTAAGTGCCTGCTGTTTATGAGCAAGAAGCCCGGAATTTTTATCGCCGGCGCCGATATTAAAGAAATTGAACAGATAACAGATGAAAATATCGGCTATGAAGTTGCCCGCAAAGGACAAACCGTATTTGCCAAATTCGGGAATCTTCCTTTTCCGACCATAGCCGTAATCGATGGCGCCTGCATGGGCGGCGGTATGGAATTGGCCCTTAACTGCACCTATCGTATTGCGACCGATAGTAAAAAAACTAAAATCGGCCTGCCCGAGGTTAATCTCGGATTACTGCCCGGCTGGAGCGGCACCACACGTTTGCCCAGAATGGTTGGTCTGCAGCGAGCTTTGGATATCATTCTGACCGGAAGACATATGGACGCTAAACGTGCATATCGTTCCGGTGTTATTGATAAAATCATTGCCGCCGAGTGGGCTCATGACAAAGCAATTGAGTTTGCCAAAGAAGTCATTGCAGGCAATACTAAGAAATTAATTAAACGGCGAAAACCACGTGGACTCATCAATTTTATTATCGAAAAGACACCTCTTGGCCGAAAAATTGTTTTCAGTAAAGCTGAAAAAATGGTGATGCAAAAGACCGGCGGGCATTACCCGGCGCCGCTAATGATTCTTGAAACAATTAAAAATACAAGAAAAAAATCCATTAACAACGCGTTGGAAATTGAAGCCCGTGCTTTGGGAAAATTAATTGCATCCGGTGTTTCCAAAAATCTGGTTAAAATTTTCTTCTGGACAGAAGAAATCAAAAAAGAAAATGGTACTGACAACCGTCAGATTAAAGAATTACCCGTTAATAAAGCGGCGGTATTGGGCGCCGGCGTTATGGGCGGCGGAATTGCACAGCTTTTCGCCAGTCGTGAAATTCCCATCCGCGTAAAAGACATTAACCATGAAGCTGTCGCTAAAGCTTATCAACAGGCGGCTCATATTTTACAGGGAAAACTAGAACGGCGCCGGATTAAGAAACTGGAAATGATGCATATAATGAACCGCATTTCCGGTACGGTTGACTACAGCGGTTTTAAGCACTGTGATTTTGTTATTGAAGCTGTTATTGAAGATATTGAAATTAAAAAGAATGTCCTGTCTGAACTGGAACAACATATTAACGATCAAACCATTATCGCCACTAACACTTCTTCATTAAATGTGGATGATATGGCTGAAGCATTAAAAATAAAAGACCGTTTTGTCGGATTACATTTTTTCAACCCGGTGCATCGTATGCCCTTAGTAGAAGTGGTTCGTGGTAAGCATAGCTCAGATAAAGCTATTGCAACCGTTTTTAATCTTTCTAAAAAACTTGGCAAAACGCCAATTGTTGTTAATGATAGTCCGGGATTTTTAGTTAACCGACTATTATTGCATTATATGGTGGAAGCCGTATCGCTGCTCGAGTCCGGTCAATCCATGCAAACCATCGATAGTGTGATGCGTAAATTTGGAATGCCCATGGGGCCGATTGAACTATTAGATGAAGTTGGTATCGATGTGGCGGTAAAGGTTGCTAAAATATTACAAAAGACCATGGCCGACCGTATGGCTGAATCGGACTTGCTGTTAAAAATGCTTGAGGACGGACGTCTCGGCAAAAAGACTAAAAAAGGATTTTATATCTATACAACCGGTAAAAAGGCAAATGATCCACGTGTTGTAAAACTAATTGCTGTGAAGGATAAGACTTATCTGAGTGATGATCAATTGATTCAACGTATGACCTATCCCATGATCAATGAAGCCGCCCGCTGCCTGGATGAAGGTATTGCCCAATCCGCCCGCGATGTGGATATCGGTATGATTTTCGGAACCGGATTTGCCCCCTTCCGTGGAGGCTTGTTGCGATATGCTGAAAGTGAAGGGCTTGAAATGGTCGTAAAAAAATTATCGGCATTTAAAGAAGAATTCGGTAACCGGTTTCAGCCGTCAACTAGTCTTTTAAAGTTTGAAGAAGTAGGAAGATTTTACAGTAACTGATTTGATCTACCTATTTTGCACAATTAAACATTGGAAATGGTTGTATAAAAAATTATTTGAAAAAGAAAAGATTTACCCCCCTCATTCCCCCCTTAGCAAGGGGGGATGCTGAAAGCAGAGGGGTGACTAAGAATGGAGCCATTATGAAGGATAAAGCCTTACCCAGTTTTTCAAAAGGAATGTTCAGCGGCGTTATTCAGGATGAACTGGTTTTCCCCTATCCGAAGATGAGCAAGGATGAAGCGGAAAATGTGGCCATGATGCAGGATTCATTTAAAAAATTTGCCAAAGATATGATTGATGCTCCGCAAATGGATCATGATGCAAAGATGCCGGAAGAAGTTTTGAACGGACTCAAAGAGATGGGATTTATGGGCATGCAGATTGCCGAGGAGTATGACGGCTTTGGGTTGTCTGCGACTGGATATGTTAAAATGCTGGACACCATCAGCAGTGTGGACGGCGGTACCGCTATCACGATTGGGGCGCACCAATCCATCGGTGTTAAGGCGTTAATTAAGTATGGAAGCGACGAACAAAAGAAAAAATATCTTCCCAAACTGGCAACCGGCGAGATGGTTGCCGCATACTGTCTAACTGAATCGGAGGCCGGATCGGATGCAGCCGGTATTAAAACAAAAGCCGTCCGTGATGAAAAGCAGGGCTGTTATATTTTAAACGGAAGTAAGTTATGGATCACCAATGGCGGCATTGCTGATTTTTTTACAGTTTTTGCAAAAGAACCCATAACGGGTAAAGATGGAAATATCGAGGAGAAAATCAGCGCATTTATAGTTACCCGCGATATGCCCGGCGTTTCCACCGGCAAAGAAGAATCCAAAATGGGTATTAAAAGTTCATCAACAACAGCAGTTTTTTTTGAAGACGTCAAAGTACCTTTTGAAAATCTGATCGGTGAGTCCGGCAAGGGATTTAAAGTGGCCATGCATGTCCTTAACTCAGGCCGGCTGGGCCTGGCGGGCGGTACACTTGGCGGTCTAAAAATATTGCTGCAATTAGTGCTTCAACACATAGTTCAAAGAAAACAGTTTGGAAAAACGCTGGATAAATTCGAATTAATACAGAAAAAAGTCGCCCAAACAAGTATTGATCTTTTTGCAGCAGAAAGTATGGTCTACCTCACGACTGGTATGATCGACAGCGGAAATGTGGATTATTCTCTGGAATCCGCTATGTGTAAAATATATGCGACTGAAATCGGTTGGCGCGGCATCAATGAATGTATGCAAATGGTTGGCGGTTTGGGTTATATGAAAGAATATCCCTATGAACGTTATTTAAGGGACTCCCGGATTAATTTGATTTTTGAAGGAACCAATGAAATACTACGACTATTTATCGCACTTGCCGGTATGCAGGAACGCGGGGAATACTTAAAGAAAATCGGACATGCCTTAAAAGGTCCCATCAAAGGATTTGGCGTACTCACAGGTTATGCAACGCAGTGGGTTAATAAACGCGTATCCACCGAACGTATCCGCGATGTACATGCTTCCCTTTCCAGTCCGAAAGTACAATTCGAAACATGGGCCAGAAATTTGCATTTTTCAGCAGAACGCGCTTTGGTTCATAACGGAAAAGAAATCATCTACCGGGAAATGATTTCCGAGCGGCTGGCCAATGCGGCGATAGAACTTTATGCAATGATCGCTACTATTTCTCGTGTTGATACGATGATTTCAGAAAAGGGCGCAGACACATGCAAACAGGAGATTTCTATCTGCAATGTGTTTTGTGATCAGGCCTGGCGGCGGGCGCGGCGTAATTTGCTGATGGTGGATAATAATAACGACCGCATTATGAAGGAACTGGCAGATTTTGTAGTGCAGGAACAGAAGTATCCCTTTGAGGTGTAGAAAAAATATAAGCGACTAAAATGCCCTAAAGTGAATAAAGCTGTTTATTAGCAGCAGTAGGCAGGTGCAGTTACAGCGGCCGTTCCCAGTCCGCAGTTTGCAGCCGGTGGGTAAAGATTTGCCATATTAAACAAAGTGGAATAATTATCTTGGTATGGTGAAGTTTATGAGTGACTAAAATGCCTAAAGTGCACTAAAGTAATCAGTACAAAGTTGGATTTTCAACTTTAGTCACTTTAGCTCACTTTAATATACTTTGAAACTTAAAAAAGTTGTCATACTGA
>JAFGKZ010000036.1 GCA_016928315.1 Calditrichaceae bacterium | reverse complement strand
TTAATTGTTTCTGATACGCTCAGTTGGTTTGAACGAATGGCAGATTCTGAAATATATCGCAGGGGAGAATCTCTTGATTATGGTAAAACTGATCCTAATGCAAAATGGAATTATCAGACTGGTTTGTTTCTAAAAGCTTTGATGGAACTCAGCGAATACAAAGGAAATACTAAATATTTTACCTATGCCCAACGTGTGATTGATTCTTACCTTGATGATAACGGGAATATAAAAACATATAAAATGAACGATTTTAATATAGATAAAATTAATTCGGGCAAAGTACTTTTAAGGCTTTATAAAATTGTCAAAGATGATAAATATAAAAAAGCCGCATTTATTTTAAGAGAGCAGCTGGATAATCATCCAAGAACAAAAGAGGGCGGATTCTGGCATAAAAAAAGGTATCCGTGGCAGATGTGGCTGGATGGTATATATATGGGTTCAGCGTTTTATGCGGAGTTTTCGAACGTGTTTAATCAACCGGATGGATTTGATGATGTCGCTAAGCAGATTTTATTAATTGATACACATACCCGCGATCCTAAGACTGGTTTACGCTATCACGGCTGGGATGAAAGCAATCAGCAAAAATGGGCTGATCCTGAAACCGGCTGTTCACCAAATTTCTGGGGAAGGGGCATGGGCTGGTATGCTATGGCGTTGGTTGATATTCTCGATTACTTCCCGGAAAATCATGATAAGCGCCAGAATATTTTATTTATATTAAACGATCTTATAAAATCTGTTGTTAAATATCAGGATAAGAATAGCGGACTCTGGTATCAGGTGGTAGACCAGGGTAACCGGGATGGAAATTATCTGGAAGCATCTGCGTCTTCCATGTTTGTGTACGCAATCGCAAAAGCCGTTAATAAAAAATATATAGAACCACAATATTGGAAGTATGCAGAAAAAGGTTTTGATGGTTTAATTGAGCATCTTATAGAAGTTGAGGAAAATGGATTAATTAATTTGACTCAAGTCTGTAGTGTTGCGGGTTTAGGCGGCGATCCTTATCGCGATGGTTCCTATGAATATTATTTGAGTGAACCCGTAATCGCGAATGATCTTAAAGGCGTGGGGCCCTTTATTATGGCAGGCATCCAAATCGATAAAGGTGCTAATATACAATAGACTTTATCGTAGATTTGCATTTGTCTATAACCTAAATGTAAATAGCATATTGTATTGAAGAATTCGAACAATGAGTTTAAAAGTATTTAGAAACGCTGTGAATTTAATAATTATTTTATCTCTGCTGATAGCATTCCTTAGCACATGCATATCTCAGGAAATTTATATAATGGGGCAACAACGCGGACTTAAATGGGAAGAAGAATGCTTAATTCAGGATGACGCATGGTATGGTACTTACCAGGCCCAGAGAATAGCTAATAATATGCTTCTTTTCCAGAATGATGATGGCGGCTGGCCAAAAAATATTAACATGACCCAGCCTGTGGATAAGGGAATAAAAAAGCTGGATGATGATGCGGATTTATCTGTATCTACCATTGATAATGGCGCGACAGTCACGCAAATGCGTTTTTTAAGCCGTGTATTCAGTCATGTAAATAATCCGAAATATGCTGCATCTGTTATTAATGGATTTGATTATCTGATTGATGCTCAGTATGATAACGGCGGCTGGCCGCAATTTTACCCACTTCGTAAAGGGTATTATTCACACATCACATTCAACGATGAGGCCATGGTTAATGTACTTTTTTTATTAAACGATATCATCAGTACACCGGAGCAGTTTCCGTTTGTCGATAAAATTCGTAAAAATAAGGCAACAGAATCTGTACAAAAAGGTATTGAGTGCATCTTAAAATGCCAAATAGAAGTTGAAGGAGAATTAACCGCCTGGTGTGCTCAGCATGATGAAAAAACCTTTAAACCTGCGAAAGCCAGAAGTTATGAACTGCCTTCTATTAGCGGTAAGGAAAGCGTTGGAATTGTTGAATTTTTGCTGGAAATTGAAAATCCGGATGACAGAATAATTAATTCAATTCAAAGGGCTATCAAATGGTTTGATTCTGCCAAAATTGAGGGTATAAGAAAAAAATGGGTGCGGGATGAGTCTATTGAAGGCGGATATAATAAAATTATGTTTGAAGATCCCAATGCACTGCCTATCTGGGGAAGATTTTATGAAATTGGATCCAATCAATATTTTTTCTGTGATCGTGACGGCAGCATCCACTATAATCTTGCAGAATTATCTGCAGAGCGCCGAATCGAATATGCATGGCTGGGATACTGGCCTGAATCGCTACTGTCCAAATCTTATCCGGAATGGCAGCTCAAATGGGCTCCGGATGAAAACGTTCTTCAAAAATAAAGCTGAAAAATAAGTGCTGGATAATTTAAAAAACGCCTTAATTACATGGCAACTATATTGTTTTACATTTAAATTCATTTTCAAATGTTAAAATATGATACAAAAAAGGAAGGTAAAAAAATGAATGCGAAACATGGATTAACTTTAATTTTTATAGTAATCGTATTTACCGCCTGTACTCAAGATCCTATTGTTAAGGAATATCCAAAAGCGTTTGATGTTACACTGGATAATAGTCAGGGACCAGACAGAGTTGATGAAGTAATCACGCTTGATGCAGCCGATATTAAAGTAAAACATTCCGAATTTAATCCTTTAGCCTTCGTTGTGCTGGATGGTAATAAGGAATTAGCAAGCCAGGTTAATGATGTCGATTCGGATCATGAAGCAGACCAAATTGTATTTGTATGCGATTTAAAGGCCAATCAAATTAAAAATATTACAATTCGTTATTCCGCAGAGGGTACAAATCTGCATGAATACCCGGTAAGAACCCAGGCAGAAATTTCTCATAAAGTAGGCGGAAAATTTGTAAATCGTGTATACGAAGGCGGCGCTTTTCAGAACGTAGAGTATTTGGAAGTTCCTCCTGAGCACAACGATCACTCCTGGTTTATTCGTTATGAAGGTCCGGGTTGGGAATCGGATAAAGTGGGTTATCGTTTTTATCTTGATTGGCGCAATGCTACGGATATATTTGGCAAACGAACTCATGAAATGGTTCTGCAGGATGTAGGTCTGGATGGATTCGATTCATACCATGAAATGTCTGATTGGGGTATGGATATATTAAAAGTCGGGGACTCATTCGGAATCGGAACATGGGGAATGTGGGCTGCTGGAAAGGCGCATCGTGTTGCTGAAACGGACCAAGTGGTCTGTACAATAACTGTAAATGGGCCTGTTCAATCTAAAATTCGCACCAATTATGACGGATGGAACGTCAGCGAAACAAAATATAATTTAGTTTCTACTCTTACAATTAATGCAGGCAGCCGCTTAACCCGGAATGAATTGGAAATTAATGGAACGCCTGAAAATTTATGCACTGGTATTGTCAAGCTTGATTCCACAGAAGTAATTAAAAGTGATTCGCAAGATGGCAAATGGCAATATTTTTCAACATGGGGCCGGCAGTCATTAAATAATGACAATTTAGGAATGGCTATTTTTTATAAGCAATCCGATTTAATTTCATTGGCCGAAGATAATCTGAATCATTTGATTATTCTAAAACCTGCGGATGGGAAGGTTAGTTATTATTTTGCCGCGGCATGGGAAAAAGAACCGAATGGGATAACGACTAAGAAGCAATTCATTAACTACCTTGATGATACAATCCAACGTCTGGATGTTCCGATAGGTATAATTCGTAATTAGCTGATAAAGTTTCTTTGAGATGCGGCGGTATTTTTTATATTTTTTACGATGAGGTATTTGTCAGATGAAGCGTTTTGTTTATTCTGTTAATTGTCTTTTAATTTTGATTTTAAACCTGTTCTCACAAATATATATTGCACCTGCACCGGACGGAAGTGATGAAAATCCCGGAACGATTGATGAGCCCTATGGTACTTTTGCAAAAGCAATTTCTGAATCTGCTCCGGGCGATACAGTTTATGTTCGCGGTGGTGTGTATAATCTGACAAGTACCATAACAATCACAATAGTAAAAAGTGGTTTGGATAGTCTGATGTGTATAATGACTGCTTACGGCGATGAGCAGCCCATTCTTGATTTTTCAGCACAGTCTTTTGGTTCAAAGGGCATTAGTTTAAAGGCAAATTACTGGCATATCATCGGTTTGCAGATAAAAGGGGCTGGTGATAATGGAATGGAAATTAATTTTGGATCGGATAACATCATTGAACGCTGTCAGTTTTATGATAATAGAGATAGCGGTTTACAGTTAAGTTATGGATCAACCAATAACCAGATTATTAATTGTGATTCATATTATAATGCCGATCCGGATAATTATAGTGATGCTGATGGATTTGCCCCTAAGTTGACCGTAGGCAGCGGTAATTATTTTTATGGCTGCCGTGCCTGGGGCAATTGTGATGACGGTTGGGATGGCTATCTGCACGGCGCGGATGATGTGACTACAACCCTCGAAAATTGCTGGACCTGGGGCAACGGATATCTGAAAGACGGAGTTGATCCAGGTTCGCAGGCAAACGGCAACGGATTTAAAATGGGCGGTGGAGATAACAGCAACAGTGATTCACTAATGCATCATTTTATACTGATAAACTGTGTGGCTTTCGAGAATAAAGGAAAAGGATTCGATCAAAACAATAATCTTGGTTCTATGACCTTATTTAATTGCACAGGATATGATAATATTGTAGCTAACGTATAAGGTTAGATTGTGTGAGGAACGAACCACAATCTGAACCGATTGTTGGACAAGCCCGGCTTCTCTTACTATATGAAAAT
>JAFGKZ010000035.1 GCA_016928315.1 Calditrichaceae bacterium | reverse complement strand
GATCACCGGCGCCGGCAAAGCGCATCTGGCAGCCGCATGCGGAACCTATTGCGGAGCCTGCCCGGCTTACATCGCTAAACACAGCGAAGATGAGCAAATAAAAATGAGACTGCAAAAGAGATCTTCATCCGGACCGATGAAGCCTCAAAAGGGGATTCCGCCCTCGAACTGGATGGATGGACTTCTTTGCGACGGCTGTCTCAGCGGCGGCACGCTTGCTCCCCATTGCCAAAACTGCGCGATAAGGAAATGTGCAGAGAACAAACAAGATGATGCTCGTTGTAATGACTGTGAAGAGTTACCCTGCCATCGTATTACGTTTTTAATTAATATGGGCCAGTATCTGCACCGTAAAGAGTATCTGCCAAACCTTAAAAAAATTCGTGAGATGGGCGTTGAGGAATGGGTCAAATACGAAGAAGAGCGCTGGCGTTGTCCCCGCTGCGGCCTGCCTGTGAGCTGGTATGACGCCGAATGTGCCGGATGCGGGGAGCCAAGATCCGAGGACTTGTTTTCTCTATCAGAAAGTCAATAACGTAGAATGGCTCTGCTATCAAATCGCTTTAACCGTTAAGCTATGGAAGGTTTAAAATATGGATACGTGGAAGTTTTACGACATCACTCACCGCGAACACGTGGTATGTAATCCTACCAGTGGGGAGAAGCTAACGCGTCTCGTGGCGCTTCTGCGCCTCCCGTCCGGCGCGCAGGTGGTCGATATTGCCTGTGGAAAGGGCGAGTTTCTGATTCGCCTGGCCGAAACCTATGGCGCTCAAGGCATAGGGATCGACATTTCGCCTTTCCATATCGCCGAGGCAGAGAGAAGGTTTGAAAAGCGGGTATCGGGCGCGGGCATCACGTTCACGCAGATGAATGGTGCGGAATTCAAGCCGGACGAGCCGCACAGTTTGGATTTGGCGTTATGCATCGGGGCAGACGCTTTTCAATTACGAAAAGTACATTGCCAGAGGAGGGTCATGGGCCCGCCTTAGCCCGGCATTACCGGGTTTTCAACTCGTCAAAGGCCGAGCCTTCGGCCGGATATTCGACGGTTGGCTTTGCTCGGCAAATATTTGTAACAAAATCACCATTAATACCGTTTATGAGTAAATTCATGTATTAATGGGAGTATATATATGCGACTTTTTACATATTTCACTTTTTTTATATTTTTTATAATTCAGACAATTTTCAGTCAGCAAATCAATAGTGATAAAAGATTACAACCTTACATTGATGTTTTAACTAAAGAGGGAAGGGATCCTATTGATTTTGTATTAAATACTCTTAAGGATCATGATTTGATCATCTTTGATGACGCCTTACATACTGCAGTTGAGCCATTTGAATTTTATCAAGAGTTAATCAAAACTCCTGCTTTTAATAATGATGCGAAATATATATTTCTCGAGGCTGTCTCAATAAACAAACAACAATATATAGACGCATATTTAGAGTCAGAAACTGAAAGCGTCGAAATACTTTATCCTGCTTTTCAAGATGGATTCAGTGGTTTAGGCTGGTCCTATAAAACGTACTTCGATTTGCTGCACACAATCTATATGCTTAACAAGTCCCTGCCTTTGGATAAACGCCTCAAGGTTTTTGGTGTGGCTAACCCTACTTATTGGTCTGAAATAAAGACAATAAAGGATGTTGAATTATTTCGTAAAACACTTATCAGCTTTGATTTCCTCATGTATAAAACAATTTTATCAGAAATGAACGAATTCAAAAGTGGAAAAAAAGGTATATTTCTAACAAATACAAGACATGCATATAAAAACATAAAAAATAAAAAGAATGAGTACTATTGGAATACCGGAACTTATTTCTATCAATGGCATCCAGGTAAAACCTATTCAATTCGATTCCATAATGTAAATTTATTTTTTGTTAAGAGTGAAAAAGTTACAATTAAATGGGATCGTATCGGAAACGGAATTTGGGATAGTGCATTCAAGGCATATGGGAATAGACCCATTGCTTTTACATTAAAAGATAATGTATTTGGGCAAGAAGACTATATAGGTAATCATATGTTAGATGTCTGGCCAGACCAAACAATGTATGATGCTTATGACGCGCTTATTTTTTTAGGTCCGCTTGAAATGATGCATAAAACTGCAAAAGTTGGGTTTATGTACACAAAGGAATTTAAAAAAGAGCTTGAGAGACGTTATAAGATTTTGTTCACTGAAGAACAAATAAAAAAAGAAATCGCTGAATATAATGTTAAGAATTTAAAAGAATTAATTGATGAAATATTTGTTGCTGAGCCCCAAAAATTACTGCCACAGGCAAACTCAATTGGATTAATAGACCTATGGAAAAATAAGAATAACTAAAAATGACTAATCAGAATGGTAAACCCGCCGCTGTTGTATTTTCTCCTGAAGAGTTTGATAATATGAAATATACGGAACGATTTATAAACTCAGTAAATCAAGGATTGTCGGATATAAACTCAGGATACTTTTCTGGTACTGAAGAAGTAAAAAGTGAATTAAAAAAATTAAGATCAGTGAGAAGACCAGTTTAAAGGTTATTTGGTCTAAAGAGTCATTAAAGCAGTTAATTGAGATTGAACTCTTTTTAGCTAAAGACAGCCCGGATCGTTCCGCTAAATTTGTGAATCTATAAATTACTCGTGTTGACAGGATTAAAGATTACCCCTACAAAGGAAGAGTTGTACCTGAATTTTCAGTGAATGAAATCAGAGAAGTATTTGAGAAATCGTACAGGATTGTCTATAAAATGTCAAAAGACCAAATCGAAATTCTCACTGTGTTTGAAGGCCATCAGGTTTTGAAATCTGATGATCAGATCAAGTAAAATTGCTAACAAATCAATAAGCCGAAACAATCTGCTAAATGTCGCGGGACAGACCTCAGTTAGCTAAACGCTAAGGGGTAAACGCTTTTCAATTTTGAAAAGTGGGTTGCCAGCGCGGTGATTATCAGTAAAATTCCTTGCTTTGGTAAATCCAATCGGATATATTGGTAGCGCACAAAGGAAACCTGTTTAACTCAACATTAAAATCTAATCAGCAAGCCAGGATGGCGTTCACACATTTTGATTACAATCAAAAAGGAGGCGGTCATGGCAAAAAAACTCATTATCTGTACGCACGGCGTCGGCGACCACCCGGACAATTTTCATGAAGCCTGGGCCGAAGTTTTAAACGCCAATCATGATTCGGATAAATTTATTGTAAAAGGTTTATTCTGGGACGACTTGCAGGATCAGCTTTTTGATAAGTATTATAATATCAAAGAAGAAATCCGGGATGTGGCTGAAGAAACTTTCTTAAAAACCGCCTATGAATACCTGGATGATCCTGATTATCAATCTATCCTAGAATTCATCAAAGAGAATGTATTTGACGCCGTTAGTTATTTGTTCTTCAAAGAATTCCGCGACGCCATCTTGTGGCCTAAATGCACCATCCTGCTTTTAGAAATTATAAAAAAATATAAATCGTACAAGCCCGTCTTAATTGGTCATTCACTTGGATCAATTCTGTTAACTCACATCACCTGGTTTATCCGCCAAACCACTGGTGTTTTAAATTTTTATGATTGTTTTCTGATCGGTTCGCCCATTGGTTTCCGTTCCCCGCTGACCGCTGTCCCGGATTTTCTGGATTTGCTCGCCAATATCGGCAATCATCCAAGCCGAATGGACGCCCTGACCATCTGGGCGCAGGAATGGTGGCATTACAAACGCAACCGCCTGCACATCATCATTAATGAACTGGACCCGATCGCCTGGGATGTAAAAATGGACGTCGGTTCCAATAAGGATATCGATATCATTCCGGTCCGCCAGGGACTATCGGATAAAGAGATCAAACGGATTGAAGCTGCCAATGCTAATACCATGCAAAAATTCAAATCCGGCAGTAAAAAAATCGAGGATATTTTTAATAATCATAATGTGGAAAATTATTTGAACAGCGATCCCTTTAAACAGGCCTTTGATGCTATTTTATAACGCAGGGGAGTAGCCGATGAGACATTTAAATATTGTTTTGATAAGTGTTTTGTTTTTTTTTAGCGTTTCCTTTTCACAGGATGATCTTTCATTAATTAACGCTTACAGCGACAGCCTGAATAAATTTGAACAGATCGCCTATGATTCAAATAATATTCAGTTAGTGGAATATTTAAACGAGTGCGAGGAATTTCTGGAATTCTTTACAAAGGAAAAGAACGATCCGCGGCTGATTAATTATAATGTGCCTTCCCGTATCCGCTTGAGGAATGAATTGATGTCTGCCGTACAGGACATTCCCGTTAGAACCATTATGTTAAAAGAACAGGAATTATATAACAGTCTGGTTCAGGATATCGCTTACAAAGATCTGATTTATGCGTTGAAGGCCCGCAGTATATTGGCTGACCGGAAATTTTTTGAAAAGGATGATGAATCCAAGGGCACTATAATTGAGCTATGGCTTAATGGCGCTTTTAAATTTACATCAACTAAATTAACAGATCTGCAGGGTCCGCAATATGGCATAAAAAACTGGGAAATCAGCGCCCGTTTCGAACCGATCGGTTTTATAGTAAATAAAGACTGGACGGGGGTGCTCTTTTCATTTGGAACCATTTACAATTTTTTCCCAATCCTGCAGCAAAAAAATGATGATGTAAAAGTACAGGATACCTTCTATTCAAAATACATCAAGCGATCCGGAATTAAACTGGGTGTGGGCGGCCGGTTTGAAGATGAATTTATAGTAAACGCCGGCGCCGGTTTGCAGGTACGCGCTTTTACTTTCTGGTCGTTGTATTCCTTTGAAAATAAAAAAGTGTATTATGCAGTAGGTATCAATGATTTGAGCTGGGTGAAGTTTTTTATTCCCTACGTTAATATCGGATTTTAAAAAATAAATGAATATTCAATTGTACTTAAAGTTTTAGCTAATAATTACGAATTATATAATGTGGATTTGGCTGCTGCCTTATTATTACAATGAAAAAAATACATTTAAACGGAATAACTTAACAAATATTGAGACTGGTATATGGCTTTAAAATATGAGATTATTGAAGAACTGAACCTGGTACTCGCTGTTGGCAAAGATGTAATTTCCTTTAAAGAGCTGATGGATCATATGGATCAATTAAGTAAAGATGCAAGGTATAAAAGACCTATGAAAAAACTGGTTGATTACCGGAAAGTAAAAAGTGTTCAGCTGAACTCTTCCGAATCCGAAACCTTTGCACAAAAAAAAGCCAGTCTCGGCAATGTATTTCTTGGTGAAAAATGCGCTATTGTCGCTCCGATTGATCCCATTTATGGCGTTGCCCGAATACACGATTCTTTAATGGATTATAAAGAGCCTGGCATTGAAATTTCAGTGTTCCGGGATTGGGATGAAGCCAAGGATTGGCTTAATATTGATTTGCAGGATAACGAATACTTAAAAAGCTTACTTTAACTATATTTCTTATTTTTAACTTTCCCCAAATTAATTTTAAACGATTGTTCAATTTTTTTATGATATATTAAAAATATTATTTATCTTTTAAACACTTTAATCAGACAATTGGTCTGGGATTTCAGCATTTAATATCATCATACTCTAAAAATAATTAGGATTAAAAAGGTGATCAATTTAAGCATATCGCCTATTATTATCGAAAAAATTAGCGGTATTAAATTTGGATTACTTTCGGCAACCCAGGTTCAGGTTATTAAAAATGATCCGAATTTTGAAAAAGAATTGTCGGAATTAATATTAGAATTAAAAGAAAAATTTACAGACCGGATGCCTTCGGATGATGCGATTGTTGGGCATGTGCGCCGGATGTACCGGCGCATCGGCTGGGAACCTACGCAATATCGACCCTCTTCGGAAGCGCTTGTACGCAGACTGCTAAAAGATAAAGGATTGTATCGCATTAACAATTTAGTCGATTATGGAAATCTCGTTTCCGCACGATATCATCTTTCTATGGGGCTGTATGACACAGATAAAATTAATGGCAATCCGGTTTTTGATGTTGGTCGTGAGGGTGAAAGTTATCAGGGGATCAGTAAAGATAAAATACGGGCTGAAGGTAAATTAATTCTTCGTGATGATACCGGCATATTCGGCAATCCAACTGCGGATTCGCTGCGAACATCCATTACGGAAGATACACATTCCGCATTGGCTATATTCTTTTGTCCCCCGGAAGTAACGGATACTTACTTACTGGAAGTGTTGAATACACTTGAACATTATTATCAACGATCCTGCCCTGAAGCTGTAATAAATCAATCAATTCTACTATAAAAAAACGCAGGCCTAAAGGATAAACCTGCATTAAAAAACTTTGTTTTGATGGCAGTTTACTATTTCATCAGAACCATCTTCCGGATTCCTGTAAAACTATCAGTAGATATCCTGTACAGATAAATACCACTGGAAAGTCCGGCTGCATCGAATCGAACGGTGTGGTATCCGGCCATCATATTTCCATCAAACAGCGTTCTCACCCTTTGTCCGAGAACATTAAAAATTTCAATTTTAACATGCCCGGCTTTTGGCAATGCATACTTGATAGTCGTCAAGGGATTGAACGGATTGGGATAATTTTGATACAGCAAATATCCCTGAGGCAAACCAGATTTATCCTGCTTAATAGCCACTGTATTTTCTGTGCCCGGAGAACCATGCAATTCGCCGGATGCGCCCCAGTTTAAAGGGTCATTCAGATCATCATTTTGGGTTTTATTCGTCCATACCAATGAACAGCCTTCGCCATCGGGCCTTTCCGGCCAGGGCATTTTGTCATCATATTTTATGAATATTACAGTATCTCCGGCGGCATCGGTTAAAAGTAATTTTTCTCCGCCGTTATCCAGTTGTCCTTCATACTCGCCGTCAGGCATAAAACCATAACGCTCATTGAAATGCACAGAATCTGACGCGATCACATAAAAGGCGCCCGGATTTAATATAGCGCCGATAGGAAACGTGTACGTTATACCTTCGGTAAAACTGATCATGGATAAATTCAGATCGGTTTCGCCTGTATTTTTTAATTCCAGAAATTCAAATTCAATATCATCAATCTCACCCTCATTTACCGGATGATAATGAATTTCGTTTAATTGCAGCGTATTAAAATTTATGGGATTTATAACAATTAACGTATGCAGGGGACTCCAATCAGAACCGTTATTAATTCTGGCGGATAATATTATCGTCTCATCAACACTCAAGGTCGTCCCGTCACCGGCGGTTAACGCTGAAGAAGAAATTAAGCCGCCAATCAACCGCGGATCAGTACCATCCAGTGTGTAATAGATGGAACCGGTTGTGCCATTGGGATTAACCAGATTAATATTCACCGAGCCATCTATCGAAAGCCTATTGGTTTCTATTGGGCTGCTATCTGTTTCAAATACCGGAGCCTGCAATACAGGATAAATACCAGCTTCTTCAAATTGGTTCAGTACAATATCGTTCCGTTCCGGGAAAAATTCATTTACAATTTGATTAACAGCCGGCTGCCAGGCATTAATCTTAGAACGCGTAAGGTCTCCCCATCGGGCCGATTCCGCAATAATGGCCATATCAATCATCGAAGCGCTTTTCATGAATAGCGCTTGTAAACGATCCGATTTAAATACACCCTCATTATTAATATGAATGACCAGTTAAAATTTTATGATCAGAAATAGAAGCGCTGCTACCATTTTTACATTTATATGATAGCATAAT
>JAFGKZ010000034.1 GCA_016928315.1 Calditrichaceae bacterium | reverse complement strand
TCAAAATATAAACAAAATTTATTTTCTGAAGGTATCAATGAATTAGACAATCTGCTTAAATCCGGATTGGTTGACGATGAAAATACATACCATTTTATATTTGAAGTGTACATAAACTGGTTAATAAAGTCAGGTGATGAACAACAGGCTATTCATATACTTTTTACACGAATCAGCGAAATTAAATCTCAAAAGACAAAAATTAGACTGGCCGTTGCGCTTGCAGAGCTGCTGAGACAAAAACAACAATGGCGTGGGATTACACAGTTATTACAGACCTATTTATTTATATCTGAGCAATTTCCGGAGATAGATGATGTTATTTTTTATCTGGGATTGGCTTATGAAAATTTAAATAATTACGATCAAAGCGTTTATTATTATCAGCGTATTGTAAATGAATTCAATGCATCAGTGCATTTTAAATATGCTTCGGAACGGTTGGAATATTTAAATACTTATAAAGTAGTAGATATGGATCAAACTGTTCTGCAAATGGCTAACATTCTTGGCAAGACTTTAGTTGACAACGCTTCCACTAATAAATTACTCTTTGAACACGCACAGTTGTTTTATGATGAATTAAAAAATTATAAAGGTGCCGAAAAGCAGTTGAAATTATTGATCGAAAAAAATTCTGAAAATCAAGGCGATGTTTACCTGCTTCTCGGAAAAACCTATCTCAAGCTGGCTGGTATGGATGAAAATAGAGGCGATGTCAGTATTCGTTTCAGAAATGAAGCAAACGAAAATTTTAAATTAGCCGTTGCCAATATTAAAACATGCACAAAACCTGATGAAGCCTCATGGCTGAGAATTATATCGGGTCTTAATGAAGATTCAACCAATATTGTTAAAGAAAAAACGCTTATCGAAGCGCTGATAAATAAATATCCGCAAAGCGAGCTGACAGAAGAATGGTATAAATCATTAGCTTACTCGCTTTCGTTTGAGGAAAGATACTTTGAATCAGGAGTCAGTTATTTCAAAAAATTAATCGATGAATTCAAACTATCTGACAATTATCCTTCTTATCTGTATTCTTATGCTCAATTGATTCAGGATAAGGATCGAAGCGGATCACAGAAGATATATAAACAAATAGCCTCGGAGTATGTTAATTCTGAAGTGGCGGCTCTTGCTCTGGCCGCTGTTGCAGAACATTATCAGAATAATGGTATGTTTGAGGAAGCATACCAATTGTATAAAAAACTTATAAACACATATTATTATGCTGAAGTAGCTCATGAAAATCAAAATAAACTAGCCTTAATGGCCGTAAAAGCAGGGCATTATGATGAGGTTATTAAATTAGGCCAGTCCTTATTGTATCCGGTTATATCATCCGATATTATCATTAGCAGAGAATTACTCGGAAAAAATTTCAGTGATAATATTTATCTCATTGCAAAAGCGTATGAAGGCAAGAATAATCTAAAAATAGCATTAGATTATTTACAGCAATACCTTAATATTGAGCAAACCGGTAAATACGCGGATAACGCAAGATTCGATATCGGACAAATTTTTTACAATCAAAATCAAAAAAACTTAGCTCTTGAAAATTTTCGGCTTATCACCAATGTGAATCCCGAATTGTATAAACAATCCAGATTTTATATAGCCGAAATTTATTTTGATTCCGGAAATTTTGAGCAATCGGCTGCCATTTATAAAGAAGCCCGATCGCTGATTAATGATACTGATCAGCAGATGATGATTAAATTAGATACGCAGCTTATCATTTCACTAATCCGATTGGGTAATTTAAAGGAAAGCAATACTTTGATTAATCGGTTTGGTAAATCTTATTCTGATCAAAAAAATATCCTTGCACAGTTTGAAATTGAACAGGGTGATTATTATCGATTGAAGAAGGATTATAATGCAGCCAGGAAAAAATATTATCAAGTAAAGAAAAATTATAAATCTTCCGACTATGTTGATGATGCAGATTATAATATAGCGCTGATTCATTTGACATTAAATGAGAATGAAAAAGCGTTTGAGATATTAAGTAATTTTTATAAAAATTATTCAAAAAGCGATAAACTGCCTGCGGCATTGAACAGCTTAGGGACACTTTATTATCGATCTGAAAAATATGATGTAGCCATTTCCATGTTTAAAAATGCGTTAACATCATGCAAGAATATTGAACTGGAACGGAGTATTCTTTCGAACCTGATTCAGACATATACCTTAACCAGTTTCTGGGATGCAGCGCAAGGCACAGCAAGACAGTATGTTGAAAAATTTCCAGATGCACCGGACAATCTGGATAAAAAAATTGTGATTGCACAGGCTTATATCAATTTAAACCAATTCGATAACGCGATCGAATACCTGCGTAAAATCAAATATGAGGCAGACAGCGAGCGGGAACCGGAAATACAGTATTATATCGGGGAAGCTTATCTTAAAGCCGGACAATATGAAAATGCTATTGCAGAATTCGTAAAAATTCCTTTACTTTCCAAAAAGACTAAGCTGCAATGGGAAGCAAGCGCACTCTATTATTCCGGACAAAGTTATGAAAAACTTGGCAGAATAGACGATGCTGTACGGATGTATCAGGAAATAGTTAACCGGCCTGGTATTGACCTGGTTTTAAAAAGAGAAGCTGAAAAGCGTATTCAACAAATTCAATAATCTAAATTAATCAGGAGTAATTATGAGAAAGATAGTTGGCCTATTCACTTTAGTTGGACTGACATTACTCGTAATTTCTTGTGCCGGTTCACGAAAGGATGCCGGTCCAATACTTAAATTTGAAGATAAAGAAGTACAAGCTGAAGTCGACAGATTAAAAGGCAAGATTGAAGAAAACCCAAGTAATATGGAATACCGTCGTCAGTTAGCTGAAATCTACTCTCATAATGGTGAGGGATTTGAGGCCATGCAAGTTCTGGAAAATTCCTTTCAAATTGATCCGAATGATCCGGAGTCTAAATATATGTATGCGGAAATAGCCATGAGCATTGGTGAAAAATTGAAGGCATTTCAGGCATATAAAGACGTATTACAGGGATCATCGGGCGAAGATTATCTTAGCAGGATTGGACCAAAATTTACCGATGCATTTGAAGTAACAAAAATAGTGGGTACACCTGCAGATGAGGCCTTTGGCAGATTTTCTAAAGATGGTGAAAAAATAATTTATCAATCCAATCAAAATGGGAACTGGGATATATTTGAATACGATATCCTCGCGCAAATAAAAAATCAGCTTACGGATTCGCCCTACCAGGAAGAGAATCCGGATTATTCTCCCGATGGCAACATAATCGTTTATACATCCACGGTTGAAGATCATCGTGACGTAGATTATAATCAGAAACTGAGAGATATCTTTATAAAAGATTTAAACTCTGGCAGGGAAACCAATTTGACTACCAATGGATCTAATGACTGGCGGCCAAGTTATTCAAATGATGGAAAATATATAGCTTTTGTTTCTGAGCGATCGGATTTGCGTGAAGTACCTTTCTATGAATTGCGCGGCGATATTTTTATAATGGAAAGCGATGGCCGGTTTCAACTTCAATTAACCAAAACAGAAAGCAATAATGGCGGGCCCTCTATCGTTGCGGGAAGTACGGAAGATTCAGGAGAAATATATTTCGATTCAGATCGTTCCGGAAATTATGAGATCTATAAGACGGATTTTAAGGGAAACGAGATTCGGCAAATCACATTTTTCCCAGCCAGTCAGGATGTCTCACCCTGCATCTCGTCAAGAGGTGATAAAGTTGTATTCTTCTCTGATCGCGATGATAACTATGAAATTTATATGATGAACAGTGATGGATCAGCATCCCAGCGTTTAACGGCTAATCCGGCCGATGATTTAAATCCCGTTTTTTCACCGGACGGCAGCAAAGTACTGTTTCACTCCAACCGTGATGGTAATTACGACCTTTTTATGATTGATTTGACTCAACAGGCCAAACAATTGTTCTTATATGAAGTAGTAACAAAAATTGATGCTGCCATTAATCTAATTCAACCATCTGAATAAAGTAGTATTTATAGATTTTAATTGGAGCCTGGTGTATATTTATGCCGGGCTTTTTTTATTTGTATCAAACCAAATGCAGATGTAATTTTTCGATAGTAATAATACAACTCAAAATACAAAATGTATATTAACTTCAACCAGAAATTCACTTTATGAACTTAGAACAACTTATCGATTATCTATCCAACGATGCTGAATTTCAACAGAATATTAGAAAATGGCTGGTTCTGGATGCTCAACCAGAAAAGGCGGTAGATTTTCCCGAAAATCTGCATCCGCGATTGAAAGAAGCATTAAAACAGAAAGGTATAAAACAGCTTTATACCCACCAGTTACAGACCTATGAACAAGTGCGGGCAGGCAAAGATGTTGTTGTAGTAACGCCAACAGCTTCAGGCAAAACACTAAGCTATAACTTACCGGTATTTGAAGAATTACTGGAAAATCCGGAAAGCCGGGCGATTTATCTTTTTCCTACAAAAGCGCTTTCGCAGGATCAGGTAAAAGAAGCACAGGATTTGGTTGACCTGGTTGGTGCAAAAATAAAAACCTATACGTTTGATGGGGATACCCCCCGGGATATTCGCCGAACCATTCGCTCTGCCGGTCATATTGTGGTGACCAATCCGGATATGCTGCATCAGGGTATTTTACCTCATCACACGCTATGGATTAAACTATTTGAAAATCTACGCTATATCATTATTGATGAAGTTCATTCTTATCGGGGAGTATTTGGCAGTCATTTATCTAATGTATTGCGACGATTAAAACGTATCTGTGAATTCTACGGCTCAAAACCTCAGTATATCTGCTCCAGCGCGACCATAGCTAATCCCAAAGAATTGGCTGAAAAAATAACCGAAAGGGAAATGTTGCTGATTGATGATAACGGCGCTCCTCGCAGCGCCAAACATTTTTTGTTTTATAATCCGCCGGTGGTAAACGCTGAATTGGGTTTGCGTCGGTCAGTGGTTACAGAAGTCTGCAATGTTGTAAAGAAAATAATGCCGACCGGCGCCCAGATTATCATTTTTGCCCGCAGCCGTTTACGTGTAGAAATTTTACTTACCTATCTCCGCGACATAGCCGGACAATTGAAAATTCCAAAACAAAAAATACGAGGTTATCGCGGCGGCTATCTGCCCAAAGAGCGACGTGAAATAGAAAGGGGATTAAAGGACGGTAGTATTCAAGTAGTTGTTAGTACTAATGCGCTGGAGTTAGGAATTGATATAGGACAGCTGGATGTAGCCATTATGGCTGGTTATCCGGGATCAATTTCCAGCACGTGGCAGCAATCCGGCCGTGCAGGCCGAAGGCGAAGTACATCTTTGACCATACTGGTGGCATCCAGCGCCCCGATCGACCAGTACATTATTGAACATCCGGCTTATTTCTTTGAGAAGAATCCCGAGACAGCTCAGATTGATCAGGAAAATTTGCCCATACTGATGAGTCACTTGAAATGTGCGGCTTTTGAGCTGCCCTTCAGAACCGATGAAGCATTCACAAAGGACGTAACTCAGAACCTACTGGATTTTTTGGTTGATGAAAATATCCTGCGCAAAACCGATGATAAATACTTTTGGATGCGTGATATCTATCCTGCTGATGAAATTTCCCTTCGCAATACCGGGCCGGAAAATGTGGTTATTATTGATACCAGCGCTGCTCATAATGTAATTGGTGAGATTGATCTTTTTTCCGCGCCGGAAATGGTTCATGATGATGCTATATATATCCATGCCGGATTGCAATATCATGTGGATAAACTGGAATGGGAAGAAAAGAAAGCCTATGTGCATAAAGTCAATTCTGATCATTATACCGATGCGATAACCAAAACCGATCTGAAAGTACTGGATATTCTGCAGGAAAGTGAAGAAGGGAAGTACGGCTATAATAAATTCTATGGCGAGGTAGCCGTTAATCGGGTAACAACCGGATATAAAAAGATTAAATTTCACACACATGAAAATTTAGGTCTGGGAAAAGTATATTTACCTGAGCAGGAAATGCAAACCAATGCTCTGTGGTGGGAATTCCCCGATGAACTTTTTGATGAACCATTCTTCAAAGAATCGGTGATCGGGGAAGGATTGAACGGTCTGGCATATACTTTAAGAAATCTTATACCACTTTACATCATGTGCGATATAACCGATATTTCCGTCGTACCGATGGTGCGCGCCCCATTCAGTAAACTGCCCACGATTTATGTATATGATAAATACCAGGGCGGTATCGGATTGACCAAAAAGCTTTTTTCTATTGATCGCATGGCTCTAAAGGCGGCGTATGATCATTTAAGAGGTTGTTCATGCAAGGATGGCTGTCCTTCCTGCAGCGGCCCGACCATGGAAGCAGGTGAGCACGGTAAATCCAGCGCACTGAAGATATTGGAATTGATTGATTTGAATGTTTAGCACCGCATGACTGCTTTGTATGAAAATATTTTTTAAATATTGATTACTTTTACAATACAGCGTACTATAATCATTCATGAAAATAGAAGTTGAACACAAATTGATTCTAAGCAAGATAGAAAACTTCCAGGCATTTTTTATCGAAATAAACCGGCTGTTTCACGAGAGAATAATGAGCCACTTTTTAATTAACGGGAATAGATAACCTCACAACGGTTGCGGCCATTATCCTTGGCTCTGTACAACGCCTTGTCAGCCGTGTCTATTACATCCTGAGCATCCTTTTTGGATAATGTTTTTTGTGCAACGCCAATGCTGATGGTTACTTTTACGGTTTTATTGTTACTTTGCGTTTTTTTCCTGCTTTTCTTTGTCTTTAATTTTCTGACTTCTTCTGAACTGCGTAAATAAAAATCACTGGCAGCCAGATTATCCCGCATCTGATCCAGCATATTTAAGACATACTTTATTTCCATCCCACGATAAATTACAGAAAACTCCTCGCCGCCATAACGAAATGCCGCGCCTCCGGAATTATCTGCAATATGCTTAGCTACAAAGCGGAGCACATTATCGCCTTCAGAATGCCCGTAGGAATCATTAAATTTTTTAAAATAATCAACATCGATCATGGCAACAACATACTTTTTGCCCAGTTTTTTTAAATACTCGTCAAACGCCCTGCGATTTGGAACGCCTGTCAATTCATCAATATAAACTTTTTCCCAATACATCTGGTATAACGCATACAGGAAAACGAATCCCATAACAGAAAAAGAAAAGGCGCTAAAGATGCTTGTTTCAACATCGAATGGTTTACGCCCGGCGGCAAAATTGAAGGACAGTATTAATGGTAAAAGATTAACATAAATAGAAAGTTTAAACTTTTGTATGGATTTGTCTTTTTGCAGCAGTAGAAAAACTGCCAGGATAATAATTAAAAGGATTGTAAAATCAGGTAAATTCCAAAATTCAAAATTAAATATTGGTTTTCCGGTCAAAAAAGGATACCGCCCGGGCGCTATTTTATTTGCCAGCCATATGCATCCCATAATTGGCACTGCAACGATTAACAGGCGCAACGCCCCGGACCATCCCAAGATGTATTTTTCCTTAAACAAAAATAAAAAAATCAAGACTATGGGGGAAGAAAGAGCCAAAAATTTAATTAACTGAATATTATGAAATTTTATATCAATGCCGGATAGATTCACCGCGTTAATTGAAAAATATAATCCTGCCCAGAATATTGCAGTAAAGAAAATTCGTGATTGGTTTAATTTTAATCCCAGAAAAGCCGTCAATCCGTATAGAATAAAAGGGGCAAAAAAAATAATCTCGTAAGCCAAAGGTCTCCTGCTATAGGAGGGTAATAGCGGCCGGAACTCAAAATACAGCAGAGGCGAGAAGGCTAACAGTACAGCAATAACAATTTTTATCTTATTTTTATGCATTAGTGATTACCGGAATTAAAGAACTTTTTAATCAGCTATTTGTCAGATAAGAACAAGTTGAATTTAAAAATTAATCAAACTAATTACAATGAGAAACTATTAGCTGCTGCTTTTAATAATTAATTATTGTTTTCTTTGTGAAAATTGTAAAATCTGTTTATTTTAGTTACGGAATTACATTTTTAGGTTTTGTCAATTGCGAAAAATAAAAATGTTTTAGATAATTAGCGTAATAAAATAATCGTTTTATAATTATTAGAACCGATGGATATTAAAGAAAAATTATCATACTATAAATCAAAATCATCCCAAAAAGTAACTCAACCGGAATCGCATATCCCGGCTTCCATCAAAGCGTTGGCAAAAGAATATAAGGCAGAAATCTGTGAACCCGGCGCGCCGTATTTAAAAATCAGCCGAACAATCGAAATTAATGCTGATTTACTATCAAATATTAACCACCCGCTATATATCAACCTGAACTTTCTGGATATCAATTCACAAAATGCGACATTCCAAATGGATGAGTGTGTTTTTTTTGATTTGGAAACAACAGGGCTGATGGGGGGCAGCGGCACCTTTGCTTTCCTACTGGGATTCGCTACGGTGAGTAACAATCAGATCAAAGTGGATCAATATTTTCTACCTGATTTTGGCCGGGAATACTATTTATTCAAGGAATTAAATGAATTTATTCCATTGTACAAAAATTTAATTTCATATAATGGTAAATCCTATGACTTTCCATTACTGAAGTCGCGGTATATAATGAATCATATTGAACCGGCTTTTGATAAGATGGTTCATCATGATCTGCTTCATTTTGCCCGGAGGGTTTGGAAGGATGCTCTGCCAGCCTGTGATCTGATTTCTATTGAAGACCATGTACTTAATCGCCACCGTGATAATGATATTCCCGGCTGGATGATTCCGCAAGCCTACTTTGATTTCCTTAATACCGGCATCATTCATGAGTTGATTCGTATTATCCAGCATAATTATCTCGATCTTGTATCCTTAGCTGAATTAACGCTTGTGCTGAACCGAATATCCAATCAACCCGAAAAAGAGATAAATTTACTGGTATTAAATCGGTTAGCCGGATTAGCCGCTCAGCAGGATGATATTCAAAAATATGATCAAATCTGTGCTGCCATTGAAAATATTGCCGGCCGGATCAGCCCGGCTCTTTTGATGGATAAAAGTATGCTGCACAAACGCATAAATGACTGGCATATGGCATCACAAATCTGGGAGAAACTTACTGAATCGGGCGATTATACTTTTCCGGCGCTGGAAGAACTGGCCAAATATTACGAACATCAGAAAAAAGATTTTAAAACGGCGCTGGAGTTCAGTTCCCGCGCTCTTAAAGCCCTGGAATTACTCGATCAGCTGGATAGTTATAATCCATCCCATGATGAATATATGCAAAAATTCAATCACCGCATGAAACGGTTGAGGTCAAAATTATCTTGATTGTATTATTTTGCCTTACTATATTTATTGTCACGTTTAAGTGCCTGCCTTATGCATACTTAATGGAGGATATATGAAGTTTAAAAATCTTGGTGATATGTTTTTTTCGAAAAGAAACACCTATGCAGATAAAACTGCCTATATGTTCAAAAAAGAAGGAAGCTGGCAAGAAGTAACTTTTAAGGAAGCGGTTGATAAAGTTGAAAAAATCAGCGCCGGATTTTCTTCATTAGGGATAAAAAAGGGTGACGCCATCGCCATCGTTTCGCAGAACCGACTGGAATGGGCGATGACAGATTATGCCGCGGTATCGCTTGGCGCATTATTGGTTCCCATATATCCTTCTTTATTGCCGGATCAGGTAAAATATATCCTGAATGATTCTGAAGCTAAAATTGTTGTTGCAGAAGATCAGACGCAATTGCAAAAAGTTGAATCTGTTAAGACTCAATTATCACACACCAATAATTTTTTTGTTTTAGATGATGAGGGTAAAGGCATACCGGCAAAATGGAATAAATATGCGACTTTGATGGAAAAAGGCGAAATCATCCTGAAAAAAGATGCTGGCTTTATTACAAAACAAATTGATCAGGTTTCAGCGGATGATTGGGCAACGATAATTTATACATCCGGCACAACTGGTGAACCAAAAGGCGCCATTCTTACTCATAAAAACCTGTTATCCAATATCGAGAGCGCCACATCGGTGCTGGATGTATATGATACCGATGTCTTTCTATCCTTTTTGCCTTTAAGCCATATTTTTGAACGCATGGCAGGGCATTATCTTAGTTGTTATCATAGCTGTACCGTTGCTTATGCAGAGAGTATTGATGCCGTTGCTCAAAATCTCACTGAAATAAAGCCCACCCTAATGGTATCCGTACCGCGCCTTTATGAAAAAATTTTTGCCCGCGTTATTGATATGATTGAATCCGGCCCGCCCTTAAAACGAAAAATATTCTATTGGGCTGTAGGAGTTGGGAAAGCGTATATCAATCTCGTAATGGAACATAAGTCCGTACCCGGATTATTAAGCCTTAAACAAAAATTAGCTCATAAATTGGTATTTCATAAGTTGCAAGATCGCGTTGGCGGTCGTACGCGTTTCTTCGTGAGCGGTGGTGCGCCGCTGTCTGCTGATATCGCGGAATTTTTTGGCGCTGCTGGTATTAAAATTCTTGAAGGATACGGATTAACCGAAACTTCACCGGTAATTGCTGTGAATCTGGAAGATAATTATCGGTTTGGGACGGTTGGACCCATCGTTCCCGGCGTAGAAGTCAAATTTGCCGAAGATGGTGAAATATTGACCCGTGGTGATCATGTCATGGTTGGTTATTTTAAGAAAGAAGAAGAAACGAAGGAAGCCATTGATGATGAAGGATGGTTCTATACCGGCGATATCGGTGAACTTGATGACCGCAAAATGCTTAAAATTACAGATCGTAAGAAAAATATTATTGTCACATCAGGTGGAAAAAATATAGCGCCGCAGCCGATCGAGAATATGTTGATAACTAGTCAGTACATTGAACAGGCGCTGGTAATTGGAGATAAAAGAAAATTTTGTTCCGCAATAATTGTTCCTTCTGAGGAGAACATGAAATCCTGGGCAAAAGAGATGAAAATAGAATTTTCCAATTATTCTGAGATGATCGCTTTGTCGGAAATAAATAAACTCATTCAATCTGAAATTGAAAAAGTTACAATTGGTTTAGCCAGCTACGAAACAATAAAAAATTTTATATTTGCAAAGGGGCCTTTTACTATTGAAACCGGCGAGTTAACGCCATCACTAAAAATTAAAAGAAACATAGTTGAAAAGAATTACGCTTCAGATATTGATAAAATGTATGCCGCATAATTTGAACACAAAATAGATGTAACTGGGCTCTTTTTTTAGAGAACCATTCAAACCGCAGCGGACACAGAGTGTTACTATAAGTTATTTACCTGTGAACTCTATAAAATAATGATATGGGCAAGATTAGATCACATAAACCGGTTAAACATTTTTGTGCTATTACATTTAGCAACGCGTTTGATATAAACAAAATTCTGGAAAAAATTGAATCTATTTTCGGTGAAATCGATTCCATATCAGAGGTTTATTTCTTTGATCAGTTTACGGATTACTATGTTTCCGAAATGGGTGAAAATTTGCAAAAACTATTTGTCGCATTTACAAAACTGCAAGATCCTGAGCATCTCATTCAGCACAAGATACAATCCAATCATCTGGAGCAAGAATTTCTATTGAAAGACCTGCGGCAGGTAAATATTGATCCAGGCTATATTACAGAAGCTAAACTTGTGCTGGCAACTACAAAAGATTATAGTCATCGGTTGTACTTGGGTAAGGGGGTTTTCGGTGACCTTCATCTCTATTTTGAAAATGGGACATTTAAGAAGCAGACATGGACTTATCCGGATTATCAGCAGCCGTTAGCGATTTTTTTCTTTAATGATCTGCGATCCCGATATCGTGAACAAATGATGGATATTTAATTCAATCAGGTTATATAAATCAATTAATTTAACTTTAAATACTTGCTTTTTTATATAAGATTAATTATTAATAATTATAAAAATGTTCGGTCAGAATTGAAATAAAGGATTAATATGGTTGACGCTCTTATTATTCTGGTACTTAGTTATATAATTGGATCGATTCCTACGGCAATCATCGCAGGGAAGTGGTTAAAAAAAATCGATATTCGTGAATACGGAAGCGGCAATGCCGGGGCTACTAATGTTTTTCGAACGCTGGGCTGGAAAGCTGGAATTACAGTACTGCTAATTGATATGTTCAAAGGATTTGTTCCAGTATACTGGTTAGCCGGACTAATTCATCATAATTTTGACACGCTTATCTATTTTCAGTTACTTGCAGGCATTTGTGCCATTGTCGGTCATATGTGGACCATATTTGCCGGATTTAAAGGTGGTAAGGGAGTTGGTACATCTGGAGGTGTATTCCTTGGCTTGGCGCCGTTAGCTCTTGGATTATCTCTGCTTGTATTCGTAATCATTGTATGGATCACCCGTTATGTATCACTTGGATCAATTTTAGCTGCGCTAACCTTGCTGATTATCCTATTACTTCAAAAATTTGTTTTTGATGTTTACTTACCAGATGTCCTGCTATATGTATGCACAATAATCGTTGTATTACTTTGGATTGCACATAAAGAAAATATAAAACGGTTATTAAAAGGTGAAGAGAATAAACTGAAATTTGGAATGGATAAATCAAACTAAAAGGGTTTTTACGATGAAAGTTGCTGTAATTGGCGCGGGCAGCTGGGGAACAGCGTTGGCATTGGTACTCATTTCGAATAAACATGACGTAAAATGCTGGACAATTGAACAATCTACAATTGATGATATTCTTAAAAAAGGAGAAAATACACGGTTTCTTCCAGGTGTGAAGATACCTAAAGAAATTTTTATTACAGATGACCTTTATGCCGCCGCACATGATGCAGAAGTGATCATAAATGCATTGCCATCGCAGGTAACAAGAAGTGTAGTCCCTCAGGTTTGTAAGGCGATGGAATGTAAAAATCAAATTTGGGTGACGGTTTCGAAAGGTATTGAAAATAACACGTACCTGCGAATTTCAGAAGTAATTAACCAGGCTGCCCATATTTCATTAGACAGAATTGTAGCTCTTTCCGGTCCGAGTCACGCCGAAGAGGTCGGCCGCAATATCCCGACGGCTATCGTTTCTTCATCTGTAAATCTTGATGCGGCAAAAATTGTTCAGGATCTTTTTATGACGCCATATTTGCGCGTTTATGCCAGTCCGGATATTATTGGTGTAGAGTTAGGCGGCGCTCTAAAAAATATTGTAGCCCTGGCCGCAGGAATCTGCGATGGCGCCGGATTCGGTGATAATACAAAAGCAGCCTTAATGACGCGTGGATTGGTTGAGATGAGCCGGCTTGGCATTGAAATGGGCGCTCAAAGTAATACATTTGCCGGTCTGAGCGGCATGGGTGACTTAATTGTAACCTGTATGAGCAGGCATTCCAGAAATAGACATGTGGGTGAAGAGATTGGCAAGGGCAGAAAACTTGCTGATATTCTCGGTGAGATGGTTCAGGTGGCTGAAGGCGTCAAGACTACACTTTCCGCTTATGAACTGTCTCAAAAACGCGGTGTAGAGATGCCCATCACAGAACAAATTTATCTTACACTGTTTAAAAATAAATCGCCTATGGAAGCCATGTATGATTTGATGACCAGGGCATCTAAAATAGAAGACTGGGGAAGTTGAAAAAGTTAATAAGTCTAAAAGTGACTAAAGTGAACTAACGTTAGTAGTCAGCGAGCGGTCGGCAACAACGGTCTTATATAATAACTCTAATTAAGGACATAAATTTTGTTCACATAGGTTACTTTGGGTCTTTATGAACTCAAAAAATATCTTTTATCCTGTTAACGAAAAGGGAGGGTTTGTATGATTAAATCGATTTTGCTGCCCATTGATGGATCCAATTATTCTGAAACTGTCCTAAAGTATGGCGTGTATTTGGCAAATAAATTTGAAGCGGTGATCCGTGTTTTAAGCGTGATTGATATTCGATTGATTGACTGGAGTATGGCTACAGGTGCAGAAAGTTTTGTACCATTAATGCCATCAGCTGATTTTCAGGCTGAATCGCAGAAAATGCAGGAAGAAAAGACAGAAAAAGTAAACGAAAAAGCCGCGGATATACTCAGGAAATCTAAAATAGCACATGAGATAATAAAATCTTCAGGAATTCCTGCGGATGAAATTTGTCACTATGCAATGGAAAATGATTTTGTAATTATGGGTATCCGCGGAGAGTATGAAAAATGGACCAATAAATTTCTGGGCGCTACGGTTGAGAGCGTTACGCGACAGATCAATAAACCTACCATGCTTGTTGACAAAGAATTTAAAGAAATTGAGCGGATTCATTGCGGTTATGATGGCAGCAGTTATGCAAACAAAGCGCTTCAGCTATCAGCTTATATTGCAAGCACGATAAAACTAAATCTTCAGATCATAGGTATTTCTACTTCTGAAGAAGAAAGAAAACAGATGCTAACTGAAGCTGATCGGTACCTTAATCCATATGAAATAGAATACAATTTACGTCATGAAATCGGTGATCCTTCTGAAACACTCGTGAATGTGCAAAATAACGCTCCTGTGCCATCGTTAATGGTAATTGGCAGTTATGGACACACCAGGCTGCGCGAAGCTATTATCGGCAGCACAACGGTTGAGGTTATGCGTAAAGCGCAAAAACCGATATTACTGGCGAAATAATTCCAAAAGTGAAAAAATGATTCAATGAGTGGAAAAATAATAACGTTAACACGCCATATTATCGAAGAACAGCGACGTTTTCCGCAAGCTACCGGACAATTTACAGACCTTATGAATGATATTGCCTTTGCAGCTAAATTGATCTCTTATCATACAAATAAAGCCGGTTTAATGGGGATTCTTGGTGAGACTGCGGATATAAATGTCCAGGGAGAAATTGTTAAGAAACTGGATATTTTTGCCAATGAAACCATGGTCAGAGCCCTGGATCATAACGGCCATTTATGCGTGATGGCTTCTGAGGAATCCGAAGACATTATTCCAATTCCCGAACAGTATCCGCTTGGAAAATATGTGTGTCTGTACGATCCGCTGGATGGGTCATCCAATATTGATGCAAATGTTAGCGTTGGAACCATTTTTTCAATTTATAACCGGATTTCTGATGCTGATACACCGGGCACTTTAGCAGATTGTTTACAGAAGGGCATTAACCAGGTATGCGCAGGCTATGTTGTTTATGGATCCAGCACGATGCTGGTTTTTACCACGGGTAACGGTGTTCATGGCTTTACCCTGGACCCCAGTTATGGTGAATTTATTTTATCGCACCCTAATATCAGAACACCGCAAAAGGGCAGTATTTACAGCGTAAACGAAAGTCATTATGATTACTGGGATGAAAATATCAGAAATTATATTCACTATATTAAACAGGTTGATGAAAAAACCGGAAGACCATTAAATTCACGCTATATCGGTTCCATGGTCAGCGACATTCACAGAAATCTTCTCTATGGCGGCATATATTTGTATCCCCCAAGCAAATTAGCCCCGGAAGGCAAACTACGGCTTACTTATGAATGTAATCCCATTGCTTTTATAGTTGAACAAGCCGGGGGGAAGGCCATTGATGGTTATGAGCGGATAATGGAAATTGAACCCACGAGTCTTCATCTTAGAACGCCGTTTATCGCTGGCTCTGAAGAAGATGTTATCCTCTTTGAAGATTTTGTTAAGCAGAATAGACACAAAGTTAATATTTAAATTTAAATTTAGCTAATTGAAACCAATCTAACCTTGATAAGTTTTTACTTGCTTTTTATATTCCATTTTCACAACAGAAAATTCACCAATTACGAGAGAATTCAATATGTCAACTATTATTAATATTGCTGATGTAGGACGATACGAAGGACAGGAAGTGACCATTCGCGGCTGGTTGTATAATATGCGTTCCAGTGGAAAATTACGCTTTTTATTAGTAAGGGACGGCTCCCAAACGATACAGTGCGTAGTATTTAAAAATGACGTCACTGAAAAAGTCTTTGAGGAAACAGATACATTAACACAGGAAAGCTCCCTTATTGTTACAGGTAATGTTGCAGCGGATAAGCGATCACCCATTGGTTTTGAAATTCAGGTCAAACATTTGGAAGTTGTTCAAATTGCAGCGGAATATCCCATTACCAAAAAAGAACATGGCACTGATTTTTTGATGGATCATCGTCATTTATGGCTGCGTTCTTCCCGACAACATGCCATTATTCGTATCCGTCACCAAGTCATTCATGCGGCCCGTAAATTTTTTGATGATCAAGGTTTTTTACTGGTTGATTCACCTGTTTTTACACCAAACGCCGCCGAGGGTACAACTTCATTATTTGAAACCGATTATTTTGGCAGTAAAGCCTATCTTACACAAAGCGGCCAGCTATATGCTGAAGCTTCAGCCATGGCCTTTGGGAAAGTGTATTGCTTTGGTCCCACATTCCGCGCCGAAAAATCAAAGACGCGCCGCCATCTGACTGAATTCTGGATGATCGAACCGGAAGTCGCTTTCTTTGATTTAAATGATGACATGAAATTAGCAGAGGATTTTGTATCCTATATTGTAAAAAATGTGTTAGACACGCGTAAGGTAGAATTGGAAATATTGGAGCGGGATATTAGCATGCTGGAAAAAGTGACAGCGCCGTTCCCAAAAATCCATTATAATGAAGCGGTTGAGATTCTCAAGAAAAAGAATTCTGAATTCCGATATGGTGATGATTTTGGCGGCACCGATGAGACAATTATCTCTGAAGAGTTCGACCGGCCTGTTATTGTACATCATTATCCTGCGGAGGTAAAAGCATTTTATATGAAACGTGATCCGGAACATCCGCAATTTGCCCTAGCCATGGATATGCTGGCACCGGAGGGCCACGGCGAAATTATTGGCGGCTCTCAGAGGGAAGATGATTATAACGAATTATTAAAACGAATCAAAGATCATAATTTACCTGAAGAAGCTTTTGCCTGGTATCTTGATTTGCGCAAATACGGCTCTGTACCACATGCAGGTTTTGGACTTGGTATAGAACGAACCGTAGGCTGGATTTGCGGTATCAAGCATGTACGGGAAACAGTGCCATTCCCAAGAATGATGCAGAGAATTTATCCATAATAAAGTAATCTTATGAAGAAGTTAATCGGCGTTATCGGGGCAAGAGAGTGCCCGGACAGCTCATTAAAATTTGCCTATGAAGTGGGGCAGGAAATTGCGAAACATAGTTATGGACTGGTGTCCGGCGGTATGATGGGCACAATGGAAGCTGCATCAAAAGGATGCAGGGATAACGGCGGATTAACAGTAGGTATTCTGCCTGGTGATGATCCCTCATTAGCCAATCCCTATCTGGACATTATCATTCCAACCGGCATGGGAATTATGCGCAATCTGCTCATTGTACGATCTGCTGTCGGCCTGATAGCTATTGATGGCAAATATGGAACCCTCTCAGAAATCGCTTATGCCTTGCAGGTAGGCAAACCCATCGTAGGTTTAAACACATGGGATATATCAGAGGATATATTAAAAGTGAATTCAGCTCACGAGGCCGTAGAAACAATCATAAAATTAACCACATGAAAATTGCCTATAAAATTATAGTACAGGGAAAGGTTCAAGGCGTGGGATATCGCTGGTTTACTTTGCAAATTGCCCAACAATTAAATATAAAAGGTTATGTAAAAAACCTTGATAATGGCGATGTTGAAATTTTTGCCCAGGGCGATGAGGCCTCTATCCATGAAATGCTTGTCCAATTAAGAAAAGGACCATCCTTCTCCAATGTTACAAACATAGCCATATTGGATGTGGATATCGATCACAACTTAAATCAATTTAAAGTTACACACTAAATTAAGGTTAAAAATGGAAATAATCGAACTTGTTAGAGAGGGCATTCGCGATATTCCGGATTTTCCTCAAAAAGGAATTATTTTTAAAGACATAACAACGCTGTTGAATGATCCGGAGTTATTTATAATGACAATGTCCCTGTTTGAAAAATCCGTAAAAGGAATGGATATTGACTATATTGCCGGCATTGAGTCACGGGGATTTATTTTCGGTTCGATACTGGCATATCATTTAGGCTGTGGATTTGTGCCAATTCGAAAACCCGGAAAATTGCCAGCAAAAACATTTTCTGAATCATATGCGCTGGAATATGGTACAGATTCTGTGGAGATTCACCAGGATGCTTTTAAAGAAGATGCCAGGGTATTAATAATTGACGATCTTTTGGCTACCGGCGGTACGGCGTTGGCGGCTGCAAAATTGGTTGAGAAATGCGGGGCTAGAGTCACCGGCATACATTTTTTAATAGAATTATTATTTTTAAAAGGTGCTGAAAAATTAAAATCTTATCCTGTGGAGTCATTTATTAAGTTCTAATTTAAAATCCAATTATTTGCCTTTATTATATCATGTAAATAAATTAAGTGCGTTGAATAAAATGCCTCTGTAGCTCAGTGGATAGAGCAGTGGCTTCCTAAGCCATGTGTCGCAGGTTCGAGTCCTGCCAGGGGTACAAGTTGAAGCCAGTGATGAAAATTGATTACTGGCTTTAATCATTTATAGACAAAAAATCACTTTATATTAAAAAAGCGTTTTCTTTAATGAGTTTTATTTTTTTAGTATATTTTATAAATCTTAATATAGAAACTAAAATTATTGGTCAAATCAATGAGCGCTTCTGCTATTAGCGAAATAGAAAAAATTTTATCGTACTATTGCCAATTATTTAATTGCAAAAAAATTCTATTATTTCCGGCTGTAAACAGCGAAACGATTAAACCGATCATAAAAATAAATTCTGGATTTGATAAAACATATAAAAATGCTTCAGATATCCGCTGGATAAATTATTATCAGGATGTATTGACTAAAGCCACTATGCCGGATAATTCTGCTTTGCATGCATTCTTAAATTTTTATCAATTGGATATTATTCTGCCTATTAGGCATGATAAACGTTGTTTCGGATTTTTGGGGATTGCAACCGCATCTAAAAAGATAAATGATGTTGAACTGCAAATCGCGGAATTTATCATGCATTATTTAAGCCAGCTTTGGAAAAATGTTGAATTGCTTCATGATATTAAACGCGCTTCGGAACAGACCCAGACACTCCTGGAAGAATTCAGTACATTAATGGAAATTTCACGTGCAATTGAAAGTGGTAAAGATCTGCAAAACCTTCTTGAATTTATTATGCAGAAATGCCTGCAGGTTATCCGCGCAGAAGCTGGTTCAATTATGCTGATGTCCAAAGATGAAAAAGAATTGGAATTTCGCGTAGCGCTGGGACCAAAAGGTAAGGATATTAAACCATTTAAACTGGATTTGGGAAAAGGTATTGCCGGCTGGGTTGCTAAACATGGAAAAGCATTATTAGTGCCCGATGCCTATATTGATAAACGATTTGATCCATCCTTTGATGAACGGACAGGATTCAAGACACAAAGTATCTTATGTGTGCCTCTGGTTCATAACAACAAAATATTAGGCGTGGTTCAGGCGCTTAATAGGGAAGATGGCAAAGAATTTAATGTAAATGATCAGCAGATATTTACGATTTTCGCGACTCAAGCCGCTCTCGCCATTGAAAATTCAAGATTATTATTCAGAGAGCTTGAGAAGGAAGCGATTGACAGAGATTTGCATATTGCCTCTGAAATTCAGCGATTGATAATTCCTGATATATTGCCGCAGAATTATGGCCTAGAGCTGTGTGGTGTGCATATTCCCAGTCAGCAAATCGGCGGAGATTTTTACTCAGCTTTTACAATCAATAACGATGAAATTATATTATGTATCGCTGATGTTTCCGGAAAAGGCGTATCTGGCGCACTTCTTGTATCTACTTTGCACGCTTCTCTCAAAGCGTATTCAAAATACTGTGGAGATTTAAAAGAGATAACAATCAACTTAAATAAGTTAATTATGGATATTTCGACATCAGATAAATTTATAACTGCATTCATTGCCAAGTACAATAAAATGAATTCAGTATTAGAATATATAAATGCCGGACACAATCCGCCATTTTTAGTCAAATCAGATAAAACAGTAGAGCGCTTAAAGTCCACAGGTATCAGCATTGGAGTAATTGATTTTGATTATAAGGTACAATCAAAAACTTTAGAGTATGGCGATTTATTAGTGCTGTTCACAGATGGTGTAACCGAAACAGTCAATAAGCATAATACTAATTTTGGAGATGACCGCTTATTAAATCTGGTTAAGGAATTTCATTCGGAGCCTTGTTCTTCACTGGAATATCGCATCATAAAGACACTGAATACCTTTCGCGGCGCAAAAAATGCCCGCGATGACCTTTCATTGCTTTTAGCCAAAAAAAATGATTCATAGCAGAATCAGAATCATCCTTAAAATCACTTGATAATATTTGATTATTATTTAACATCTAATTATATTTTCAATTGTAAAAATTAAACAGTTATAAATGTAAATCGTGTATGTAATTATAGTAATAATATAAAGTTATCGAACGAGTTAAAACTGGTTTTGTGAAGGAGACAGAATGTTAAATCCGCGGAAGAAAATGACAAAAAAAGAGGTAAAAGAAGATAAATTTGTGGAAGTTGCACTAAGTGCAAAAGCCTATATCGAAGATAATTACAAACAGGTTAGTATTATTGTTGCTTCTGTTTTTGGTTTGATTTTACTATTAATGTTATGGAATTATGTCCACAAACAGAATGCTGAAAAATCATCCGCATTGTTAGGTCAGGCGCAGTTGGAATATCAAAATCTTAATTATTCTAAAGCCAAAGATTTTATACAAAGGTTAATGGATGAATATCCCGGAACAGATGCCAGCGATCAGGGTACTTTTCTATATGCGAATTTACTTTATCAAGAAAAAAATTATGATGAGGCTAAGGCGTTATTCAAAGAATTTACAGATGATTATTCTGGCAGCGATATTCTAATTGCATCCGGATTAGCTGGATATGCTGCATGTCTTGAAAAAGAAGGGAATTATGAGGAAGCTGCTGAATATTATATTAGCGCCCAGAAAAAAGACAAAGATTTTATTGAAGCCTCCAATTACCTTTATTTAGCTGGTTTAAATTATATCGCTGCGGGAAATTATGACGATGCCAAAAAAGCATTACAAAAAATACTGGATGATTATGAAGCGTCCGAACACCAACCCGATGCAAAAGCAAAATTAATTATGCTGGCAAATAAGTGATATGGATATTCTCGCACTTGAGAAGGAATATTTTTTAAACGTATATAAACGGTTTCCTGCAGAAATTGAGAAGGGTGAAGGTGCTTATTTAATTGATAAACAGGGTAATAGCTACCTGGATTTTTTATCTGGTATCGCCGTAAATAGTCTGGGACATAAGCATCCCTCAATAATTGCTTCCCTTCAAAAACAAATTGAACGTAACCTGCATTTATCCAATTATTTTGTTCAGGATATTCAGGTTGATCTTGCCAAAAAATTACTTGACTTAACCCCATTTTCAAAAGCATTCCTTACAAACAGCGGTACAGAAGCCATTGAAGGCTTATTGAAGCTGGTTCGAAAATGGGGTAACAATAAAGGAAAAAATGAAATTATTGCATTTGAAGGCAGTTTTCATGGACGGAGTATTGGTTCACTATCAATAACAATTCAAGATAAATATCAAAAAAATTTCACACCCTTACTACCCAATATTATTACCGTTCCTTTTAACAAACCCGATGCCTTAAAAAATGCATTATCAAAAAAAACAGCAGCCATATTTTATGAAGGAATTACCGGCGAGGGCGGTATTCATCCTGTTTCCGATGATATTTTTTCGGTCATGGCAGAGGGACGCACCAAATATGATTGTTTACTCATTGCTGATGAAATTCAGACCGGTGTGGGAAGAACCGGTAAATTTTATTATTATGAATATTGTCCGATTATTCCAGATGCAGTCGCAACAGCAAAAGGTCTTGGCGGCGGGCTGCCACTGGGAGCCTTTTTAGTATCGGATGAATTAACGAGTGTTTTTGATTTGGGAGAACATGGCACAACATTTGGCGGTAATCCTTTAGCTTGTGCAGCAGGCTATGTCGTTCTTCAAATTGTCTCCGACCAAAATTTCCTGAATAATGTTGAAAAGAATGGTCTGTATCTCAAACAGAAATTATCTGAAATATGCGATGAGTTTAACGATGTTACTGTTGAAAGACGTGGAAAAGGTTTTATGCAGGGGCTTGAGTTAACTAAGGATGCAGCGAAAGTAATGATGGAAGCATTTAAACAGGGACTCATTATAAATACGGCCGGTGACAATACGCTGCGATTTTTACCGCCACTTATTATTGAAAAAACGCACATTGATGAAGCATATCATAAATTAATCAAGACATTGCGAAAAGTATTTTATTCTTAAAAAAAATAAAGAGATTTTCCTTTGAATTATGATTACGCATTATTAAGCTCATTTTTATTTGCTTCTTTATTGATATTAATAATTGGATATACACGATATTTAATGCAGAGATTTGCAGATCAAAATGAAAAATCAGGAAAAGCTGAAATTCAGTATAATTCCAAACGTGTGGATATTAATAGCAGATTAATCATCTTTATGGTATTAATGATTATTTTAAGCCGTATAGCGTTTATCGTTATGCTTCCGTCTGAACTACAACAACACCATAGGGTCAATTTTATTTTTTCGATGAGAACTTTTTTTTTAGTATGGCAGTCAATCCTGGTTTTCAGTTACATATATTATCTATTTCGAATATTTCTCGGCAAACGCCTTCAGGATGCATTTCGTTATGCATATCTCAGTAAGACTCTTTTCGTTTTTGCGATACTCACTATTATTGATCTGATTAGTTCATTTTCATTTTATAACATAATTACTTATAATTTAATTTTTTCTGTTGAAAACATTCAATCAATTTCCGACAAACCATTATTACTAAGTAAAGAATCTATAAGTATTGCAGCTATACTAATCGGTTTAATAGGATTTATTCTTTTCTTTATACGCTTACAAAAAAAGCGGACACCGTTCAATTTTTTAGGATATGTTATTCTTCATATTTTAACAATTTGCTTTGTTTTATATTTTATATTTGATCATATAGAATATTTTTTTACGAATCAAAGTTTATTATATTCAGCGCTGGATATTTTTAGTTTATCGGGTGGATTTGTTGGTTGGATTTGGCTTTTCATACTTTTTTTAGGTCTATCCAGCCAGGCATTTGGTTTGACAATTATTCGTTTGAAAGACAAATTTATCAATAAACAAATTGCGATAAATTACATTGTCCAACTGAGCAAATTAAGTTTTGTATCTGTGATATGTTTTTGTTTTATTGCAATTTTACCAATAATATTTTTGGGATTTATTGAAATTTTAAATTAATGAGTTGCATGTATTTAAAAATTTTTAGAGATGGTAGTAGAAAAAAGGAATGGATATGAAATTTCCGGCAGAACCATTTCGTATTAAAGTAGTGGAACCAATTACGACTACCACCCGCAAACAGCGTGATAAATTAATTGAAAAAGCTGGATATAATATATTTTTACTTCCCGCTGAGTCTATTTTTATTGATTTGTTAACCGATTCCGGTACATCTGCAATGAGCGATGAGCAATGGGCAGGAATGATGCTTGGCGATGAATCTTATGCTGGTAGTAAAAACTATTATCATTTTGAAGAAACCATTAAAAACATTTTCGGATTTGAACATATTATTCCAACCCATCAGGGTCGGGTCGCTGAAAATTTACTGTTCTCAACCATTCTAAAAAAAGGTGATGTTGTACCTAATAATATTCATTTTGACACCACAAGAGCCAATGTAGAGTATCACAAAGCTATCGCTCTTGATTGTGTAATTGACGAGGGTCTAGATCCGGATTCGGAACATCCGTTTAAAGGAAATATTGATATCAAAAAAGTCGAAGAAGTCATAAAAAAATATGGTGTTCAAAATATTCCCTTGATCATGATTACGATTACTAACAATAGCGGCGGTGGGCAACCGGTATCCATGGCAAATATAAGAGAAGTCAGTACCTTGGCAAAATCGTATAATATCCCGCTCATTTTTGATGCCTGTCGGTTTGCAGAGAATTGTTTTTTTATTAAAGAACGCGAAGAAGGGTATGCTGATAAATCGGTTTTAGAGATTGCCAAAGAGCTCTTCAGTTTGGGCGATGGCTGCACTATGAGCGCAAAAAAAGACGGACTTGTAAATATCGGTGGTTTTTTAGCGATTAATGATCAACAACTTGCCCAGAAGATTACAAATATGCTGATACTGATCGAAGGCTTCTCCACATATGGTGGATTGGCTGGCCGCGACCTGGAAGCAATTTCCCGTGGTTTAAAAGAAGTTCTTAATGAAGATTATTTATTGTTCCGAATAAATCAAACCCGCTTTCTCGGTGAATCTATGATCGAGAACAATATTCCTATTGTCCGTCCGATTGGCGGACATGCTGTATACATCGATGCTAAACGTATGTTGCCACACATTCCACAATCTCAATTTCCAGGACAAGCGCTGGTTGTTGAATTATATAGAGAAGCTGGAATTCGCGCTGTTGAAATCGGCAGTCTGATGTTTGCCCATGAAGATGAACAATCGGGGAAAATCAATTATCCAAAATTAGAATTGGTTCGGCTGGCAATTCCTCGCAGGGTATATACGAACATGCACATGCAGTATGTTTCTGAAGCATTAAATCAAATCAATAAAAAGAAAGCATCCATAAAAGGATTGAAAATATTATATCAGGCGCAATTTCTGCGGCATTTTACTGCAAAATTAGCTCCGGTTGATTAGTAAGTAAAACTGAATATGGATTAATTATGTTTACTCCCAATTTAATTTCAAGACTAAAAAAAGCGTATCAGATATGTTTATTAACTGGTTATGAAATGTCTTTCGAGAGTGGTGCGCCTCAAATACATGGCAAAGAACACATTTGGAACAATTATAATCTGGCAAAGTTAGCTACACTAAATGCGATGCAAAATAATACTGAAGAGTTTTGGGAAGGATTTCATGCCATACGCAAATCATTACAGAATATAAAGCCAAATTTAGGGCATTATTCTTTGGTTGATTTAGAAAGTATGTTTAAAAAATTTTATTTGATAACATTAAACGAATATAATTTACATCGTGTTGCAGGTAGCAAACGACTTGCAGAATTAAACGGTAATATTACCAGAAGCCGATGCACTCAATGCGATTTTAATCGAAATGAAGAAATTCAAAATTATAATTTAACTGGAATTCCTAAATGTCCAAAATGTGGAAGTATGTTAAGGCCCGATATCGTTTTGCTTGATGAAAAAATACAGCAGCGAACTATCGATGCGGTTAATCAAGCCGCCGCAACAAGTGAAGTTTTCATTTCAATTGGCGTGTCAAACGCACCTAAAGCAATCGAGAATTTACCCTTTGTTGCAAAGGGGAATGGAGCGTATTTTTTGGAAATAAATACGCATAATACCGAGTCGGCTGCTCATGCCAATGAATTTGTTAAAGGGGAATGTGGAAAAATTCTTCCCCATCTGGTAACTGCGCTTACAGATTCATAAGTTACGTATGTTTGATCAGTTATCCATTATATTGAGGTATAAAATTGTATAAAATTATTAATCTTTTTACGATATTTTTAATTCTGTTTATTCTTGGCTGCGCTTATTATAATACTTTCTTTAATGCAAAAGAATACTATAAAACAGGTGAAAATAAACAGAAAAATTCGACGAATGAGAATGTTTCATCTGACGTAAGAACCAGTTATGAGAATGCTATCAAGAAGTGTTGGAAATTAATAGATACCTATGGCGACAGCAGCGATTATGCCGATGACGCTTTATTATTAATTGGTAAATCACATTATAATATTCGGGAATATGAGTTGTCGGCAAAGGTACTTAATCAGTTTCTGCTAAAATACCTCAATTCGAAACTTATTCCGGATGCAAAATTATGGCTGGCAAAAAATTATATCGAGCTAGAAAAAGAAAATGAAGCACTTGACCTGCTGGATAATATCTTCGATAATAAAGTATCAAACGAGGTTGCTGCACAGGCTTTTTATATTTTAGGTAATTTATACTTTTATAATATGGAATATGAAAAAGCCATTGATAAATTTCAGCAATGTGTTGAAATAACCGATGACGATGAAATAAAAGGAGACGCCGAATATAAAACCGGAGAATCCTTTTTTATTCTCGAAGAATATGAAAATGCTCTCTATCATTTTGAGAAAATCCAAAAACTCGATGTGCCTGTCATAAAAGAATATCAAGCGATCATGCAAAAAGTAAATGCCTTATCTAAATTAGAGCGATACGAAGAAGCTGATCAAATTCTTAGACTTATGTTAAGTAATATTCGATTTCAGGAGCAATTTTCCTTAATTGAAACCAAATTAGCGAATATTTCTGAAATTCAGGGTGATATAGACTATGCAATGGAATTGTATTATGATATCCTAAAAAAATATCCTAAAAAAGAGGGGGCGGCGCTCTCCGCGTTTTATTTGGGACAACTATATGAATTTGAATTCGGGAATTTCGATTCAGCAAAAGTATACTATGATAGAGTAAATAAAGAATATAATCAATCCGAGGCAAAGGAAGATGCAACTGCACGTGCCAATTTATTAAAAGAGTATCTGACCATTAGGGATCAAATAAATAAAGATAAAGGTGATTTATTTAAACTACAACGCGGGGATTCGCTCCTAATTGACAGTATTGCTGTAGAGCCATCAACTGAAGACACACTTAATAATGTGATGGAAGAAACTCAACAACAATTTGCAGATTTTGATGACGTTTTCAAATTTCCATCTGATACGGATCAGGATACGACACTTTCTGATACTTCGAATAGTATATTGCAGGATTCGCTACTACAACAAGCAACTACGACCAAATCTGCCCAAAAAAAGAAAGCGGTCACCCGTGATCCGGCAGAAGTAGAAAGTAGTCTAATTAAAAATAGTTTTGCTATAGCTGAATATTTTCTTCTTAAATATCAGAATTATGATAGTTCTTTAACACGATACTCAAATTTTATAAATAATTTCTCCGATAGTGTGTTTACACCTAAAGCACTATATTCAGTTTATTTTTTGTATAACGATATATACAAAGACGATGCAAAGGCAGATTCTATAAAGCAGATCATTTTAGAACATTATCTTTATACACCCTATGGTGAAAAACTATCAGGTAAAATATCTGATATAAACGAGAATTTAGTGAAGAACAGCACCGAATTAAGTAAAATAAAATATCACGAAGCTGAAGATTATTTTGATAAAAGAGATTTTAATAATGCTATAGAATTATTTACACAAATTGCAGAAAAAGATTCAGGAAGTATATGGGCACAAAAATCTAGGTATGCTATTGCCTATACATATGAAAAATACATTATGGATACTGCTTTGGCTATACAATCATATCAAATTTTAGCTAATCGATATCCCAAAACCGAATATGGAAAGATAGCTTCAAATAAAATTGCTGAGCCGGGTGATGAGATCATTGAACAGGATACATCGGGACAAGATACTGATACTCAAAACGATACATCTGCAGATACTGCAACCAAAGAGGAGGGAACTGATTATATGCCTGTTGATCCAGATAAAATTATTGATATTGATATGCTGGATTCAAAAAGACCGTTAACAACGTTTCGCAATTTTGATGATTCAGATAAAGAAAAAACAAAAAACATCGATAAAAAAATATTACGAGAAAATGCTGAATTAATCAATCGGAGGGATCGAAAAATATTTGATTCTTCGCAGAGCAATCCAGATTCAACAAAAATTATTAACTAATAAAAAGTATATAAATTTGAAAATGTCAGTAAAAATTTTTATTCTGCCAATATTGTTCACATTTTTTGTAAACAGTTGTTCTGCTGATAATCGTTTTAAAAATGAGAGATTTGCAAACATTGAAGCAGACAGTAATACAATCTTTTATAATGGTCAAAAATTACAGGGTGTATGTTCATACTATGGTAAAAAGTTTCATGGCCGGTTAACAGCAAGCGGGGAAGTTTTTAATATGTATGGATTTACTGCTGCGCATAAAGAACTGCCTTTTGGTACCATAGTAAATGTAAAAAATCTTGATGATCCAAATAAAAATATCCAGGTAAAAGTTAATGATCGGGGACCATTTGTTAAAAACAGGATTTTAGATTTATCTTATGGTGCCGCTAAGAAACTTGGTATTATTGAAGCTGGTACAGCCAAAATTGAAATAACTATAATTCAGTTAGGAAAATAAGAAAATTAATTTCTTATATTTATGATGGAGGATAAAATGGCAAGTTACATTACTTTGAACGATAGTAATTTTGAAAGTGAAGTGATAAATTCTAAGAAACCCGTTCTGGTAGATTTTTGGGCAGAGTGGTGTGCTCCTTGTCGTATTATTGCTCCAATCGTTGAAGAAATTGCCAGTGAATATAGTGAACAATTAAAAGTTGGTAAACTTGATGTAGATGGTAATCCTCAGGTATCTATGAATTATGGTATTCGATCAATCCCTACTTTATTAATATTTAAAGATGGAAAACCAGTCGATCAAATCATCGGTGCTGTAGCAAAAGAAGCTATTCTTGAAAAGGTAAAGCCTCTATTTTAACTAATGGCATTTTTTATTATATAAATCATTTATGGATACACCGATATTTAACAATGTTGAATTTGTAAAAAGTATTAGTAGTATTACTCAATTACCGAGAGATAATAAGCCGGAAATAGCATTTATAGGACGATCTAACGTTGGAAAATCTTCATTGATAAATGCGATTTGTGGTCGAAAAAATATTGCTAAAATTTCATCAATTCCAGGCAAAACAAAATTAATTAATTATTTTATTGTAAATAAATCTTACTATTTTGTCGATCTTCCTGGTTATGGTTTCGCACGATTGCCAAAATTAATTTTAGAAACTTGGGCAAAGTTAATAGAAGAATATTTACTTAAAACAAACAATCTTTTATTGATTCTATTGTTAATCGATTCGCGGCATGAACCAATGAAATTAGATTTGGATATGATAAATTGGTTACGCTATAATAATTTACCATTTGCGGTTGTTTTAACAAAGACCGATAAAATATCCAAAAATTGCACGATGCAACGTTTAAAATTTTTAGAAGATATGCTACCAGATAATCATATTTTAGCTTTTTCATCTAAAAATGATAAATTAAAAAATAATCTTTCAGATTTTATATATACGATTGTTAACTCATGATAATGTAATTTTATTCATTACAAATTTTTTTCTTGATAAATTAAAAAAAAGCAGGGTAGGGTAGTGAAGGGTAGGGATGTGACACATATCACATCAATATAATTGAATTTCAATTGCTTTGTACATAAATTGAATTATTCTTTGACTAACTGCTTTATTAGTATATATCATCATTTAAAATAAAGCAGTCAATTTTAAAATAAATTCTATACTTTTTAGGAATTAATAAGGTTAGATTATCTTCGGAATTGCTGCCTTATAACCCAACTGAATATTTTAAATAAT
>JAFGKZ010000033.1 GCA_016928315.1 Calditrichaceae bacterium | reverse complement strand
CGTTTGCATATTTCCGGGCGCACAATCAATTTAATTAATCTGTTTATCTTAATCAGAAAATGATTCACTATTAGGTTTATGTTTGCGAACTGCTTAATATTGTGTAAATTTACGGTGAATTTTATGACAATCTTAGAAAACTTCTTTGGATGTATAAAAATCGAATCAAGTGTTTTGAACAGGAAATAAGTAATGTGAGGTTCCAATGAAAATCAATCAATCTATCCGAATACCAGTCGTTTTTTTATTGATTGTGTTTTTTTGCGGGATGGCAAATGCAGATCAGAAGAAACCAGCCTGGATAAACCAAAGGCCTGTAGAACATGATTATTATATCGGTATCGGCGCTGCGGATAAAGGCGATGGGAATTTGGATTACCGGCAGATTGCCAAGGAAAACGCATTGCAGGATATTTCATCGGAAATTAATGTGAATATCACCAGTCAGGTTATTGTTAATTTAATGGAATCATCCGGCGCCGTTCAGGAAGATTTAAAATCACAAATTCGATCAACAACCAAAGCCAACCTGGAAGGCTACGAACTGGTTGATAATTGGGAAGATGACAATCAATACTGGGTCTATTATCGATTATCAAAGGTTTTATACGCTAAAAACCGAAAAGCCAGAATTGATAAAGCAGCAGCGCTGGGATCAAATTTATTTACCAAAGCTAAAGAAAAGGAAGCTGACAAGGATCCGGCTGCGGCTCTGGGCTTATATGTTCAGGCACTTCAATCCATTCAGGAATTTATCGCTGAACCTATTAAAACAGAATATGCCGGTTCAACTATTTATCTTCAGAATGAACTCTTTAATAGGTTGCAATCATTACTAAGTAATATAACACTCGCTGTTGAACCAAAACAGATTGATGGAACGGCGGGACGCGCGATAAAAGATCCGGTGAAAATCACAGCTATGACAAATGATGGATCGCCTGTGGCAAATCTTCCTCTATTATTACAGTTTGTCAAAGGCGCCGGTGAAATGATTACCCAGGTCAGAACCGCGAATGATGGTATTGCCAATGCCAGAATAACCAATATCACATCACCCGATAAAATGCAAATTGTCAACATCAAAGTCATTGTGGCATCAGAAGTGACGCAGAACGAATATCCGTTGATTTATAATCTGCTTAAAAACCTGGCCATCCCTTCTGCACGGATTATTATTAATGTGGGCGGTATATCCTGTTTTATGGAATCATCCGAGTCGATTATTGGAGAAATACCCGAAATGCTTTATGTGGAACCAAAACTAAAAAAAATTTTAACAGATAAGGGATTTTCATTTACCGATAATATTGCCGATGCAGATATTTTAATTAAAGTAGAAGCGCTGGCAAGAGAAGGCGCTCAGGTTTATAATTTGTTTTCATCTTTTGCTGATTTATCCATATCCGTGACCAATCTTGAAAACGGACAGGAAGTCTATAAAAATTCATTTTCAGGTATCAAGGGTATCCAATTGGATTACAAGAAAGCTGCCATTGAAGCCCTGAAAAATGCCGGAAAAAAAATGGATGAAATTTCCTCAGAATTAATTTCCAAGCTGCATTAATTAAATATGGTTTAAATTTTAAAGGATTTTTAGCAATTGATATCTGCACTTAAGCTGTGTATTGATTTCGATTAAACATCTTTATATATTTACGCCTTTTTAAAACTGAATTTAAAGCGCTACCTATAAAGGAGAAATATTCATGAAGTTATTAAGATTAAGTGTAATAATGATCTTAACAGGCATGCTTGTTTTTAGTTGTACCAGTAAATTGCCCGAAGCAGAATACTATAATCTGGCTACGGATGCCTTTAATAAGCAGGATTTTCAAAAGTCGATTGAAAATTTTAAACATATTGTAGAATACTACCCTGAAGGCCAGCGGGCTTCAGAAGCTCTTTTTATGCTGGGCTACATTAATGCCAATCATACTAAAGATTTTAAAGAGGCAGAAAAATACTATAAACTTTTTATTGAAAAATATCCTGAAGATGAATTAACCGACGATGCTGAATATGAGCTGAAACATCTGGGCAAGGATATCAATGAACTACCAATTTTCCAGGATATTCAATCTGACTCCTTAATGGATGATGAACCTTCCAAATAGCTGAATTTTATTCAGCTTTTTTTATGCAATTTGGTGAAACTTTTTTTTTATTAAAAAGTAAAATTTATCTTTTGTTTTGATGAGTCTCGTTGAAAAATCCGGGGATTTATATGATTAGTAGAGTTACCGTTCTCATGGTTTTATTTAGCATAATCGGGCTTTGGGCGCAGGATTCCATTCCAAATTATGCCGATGCCAATATCCAGTTAAAAACGTTTTTTGATAATGATCAGGTTCCTCAAAACCGTGAAGTGGTTTATCATGTTGAGTTAAGCTGGAAAGGGGAACTGGATCGATACCAAATTTCTAATGTTGGCGATCCTGCGGTTAGTAATCTAAAGTTAAGAGGAAGTGGATCATCTAATCGTTTTTTCGTTGATGAAGCAGGCAATCCAAAATCTGTTAAACAGGTAAATTTCTATTTTACACCGATTGAAATGGGTATGGCCTACATAGATGGCATTACTATTCAGTATGAAGATAAGATTCTGTCTCAAAAGGAGACATTATCTGCCCAGCGCTTAGGCGTTAAAATAATTGAGCCACTGCCGGATCCCAATGCAGATGCCGATATCGGTTTTATAATTATAATTTCAATCGTTATTCTTTTTGCGATAGTAGTCATCTATTTTGTTATTCGTTTCATTACACAGCGCAAGTTGAATGCCCAGGCCGAAGAAGTTCAGCCGAAAACGGTCGAAGAGAAATATCTTGAATTGCTTGATGATATTGAACTGTCAGCAGAGAACAGGAATGAAACACTAAGTTCAATCACAAAATTATTAAGCAGCTATTTTGCTGAAAAATATACAATGCCCGGTTCCATAAACTTCGATCAGATAAAACCGCCATTAGTTTCGTTTAACATTAATGAAGATTTGCAGGAAAAAATAAATAATCTATTTGAACGGGATAAGCTTAGTAAATTTGCCCGTGAGCAAGTTGCAGAAAATGAACTGCATTTATTCTTTGATACTGTTGAACAATTGATTAAACAAATCCAAAAAATTGAATCAGAGAAAGAAAACAATCAATAAAAATGAATATAATTAAAATACATACAGGATTGAGATAAGGGAGGTAGAATGAATCCTGATATAAAAGCTATAAATGAAAAGGTTGAGCGCGAAAGCGCATTCGTAGACAAAATTGTTAATGAAGTATCCAAAGTTATCGTTGGTCAGTCTTATATGGTTGAGAGATTACTGATCGGCTTATTGTCAAACGGGCATATCCTGCTGGAAGGTGTGCCTGGATTGGCTAAGACGCTGACGGTCAACACACTTTCACAGACGATTAAAACAAAATTTCAGCGCATCCAATTTACGCCGGACCTTTTGCCCGCGGATTTACTGGGTACATTAATTTATAATCAAAAAGACGGTAAGTTTACCACTAAAAAAGGACCTATTTTCAGCAATTTAATTTTAGCGGATGAAATCAACCGGTCGCCGGCAAAAGTACAGAGCGCCCTGTTGGAAGCCATGCAGGAACGCCAGGTAACCATTGGTGAAGAAACATTTACACTGGAAGAACCATTTTTAGTGTTGGCCACGCAAAATCCAATCGAGCAGGAAGGTACCTATCCGCTGCCGGAAGCCCAGGTCGATCGTTTTATGCTTAAATTGAATGTCGGCTATCCGAGTAAAGAAGAGGAACTGGAAATTATCCGCCGTCAGACAAAAAGTGAAAAATATACAGCCCAGGCTGTAATTACACCGGATGATATTGTAAAAGCGCGTCAGGTACTCAGTGAAGTTTATATCGATGAAAAAATAGAAAAATACATTGTTGATATTGTTTTCGCGACACGCGAACCGTCTAATTATGGATTGGAAGAATTAAAAGATTTAATCACTTTTGGGGCCAGTCCGCGTGCATCGATTTATCTGACCCAGGCGGCAAAAGCACATGCTTTTTTACGCCGGCGCGGCTATGTTACGCCGGAAGATGTGCGATCCATTGGTATGGATGTGATGCGCCATCGTGTCATTTTATCCTATGAAGCGGAAGCCGAAGAAATGTCGACAGAAGATGTAATCCGCAAAGTGCTGAATCGTATTGAGGTTCCTTAGCGGTAGAAGAAACTGTTGTACTACAGGCATTTATTAAATTTGTCTGTGAGTGAAAAATAGTGATTCAGTAAATTTTACTCAATAATAAAAAGACTATACAAAAATGATTGTTTCATTAATCATAATAGGATTTGTTCTAGTTTTAGCGGCAATTATTATCCTATATTATTATTCATCCAAAAGCCTTGAGCAAACGGCCAAGGATCTGGCGCTGGAAGATATGCCGGAGCAAATTCCAAAAGAGCTTCTGAAAAAAGTAAAGCGGATCGAAATTTCTACCCGCAATGTAGTAAACGAAGTTTTCTCCGGCGAATATCATTCTGTCTTTAAGGGACGCGGTATGGAATTTTCGGAAGTGCGTGAATACCAGCCGGGCGATGATATCCGTACGATTGACTGGAATGTATCCGCGCGCATGGGCCATCCATACGTGAAGATTTTTGAAGAAGAACGGGAGCTCACCGTAATGCTGCTGGTGGATGTGAGTTCCAGCGGCAATTTTGGAACGACTGAGCAGCTGAAACGTGAAATCGCCGCCGAATTATCCGCGGTTTTGGCCTTCAGCGCGATTAAAAATAATGACAAGGTCGGCTTAATTATTTTCTCTGACCGGATTGAGAAATTTATTCCACCTCGTAAAGGTAAAAAACATGTACTGCGTGTAATCCGTGAAATTCTCTTCTACAAACCACAGGAAGCTACTACGGATTTAAATACGGCGCTGGAATATTTAAGCCGTGTCATCAAACGCAAAAGTACGGTTTTCCTAATTTCAGACTTTTTATCCGAAGATTATGAAAAATCACTTCAGGTGGCCAATAAGAAACATGATATTGTCGCCATCAGTATTACCGATCCGCGCGAAGTATCGCTGCCGGATGTGGGCATGATCGATCTGGAAGACGCCGAAAGCGGAGAAAGTATTTTAATCGATACGGGTAGTCTGTCTATTCGAAATGAATTTTATAATCGATCCATATATGTCAATGAAGAACGATCTACATTTTTTAAATCTATCGGTGTGGATCATATCAACATTTTAACGGATCGTTCCTATGTGCAGCCAATAACTAAATTTTTTAAGATGCGGGCAAAGCGTCTGGCAGTTTAATTAAATAAAGATGTTATTATGAGATACGTGCCTATTTTTTCAATAATTGTTTTTCTGTTGATATGGGGTTGTAATAAAACAGAACAGCCGCAGCTTCCTGCGGATACCAAACTCAATCTTGCCAATGCCTATTACACCAACGGACTGTATGAGGCCGCCGCTCACGAATACCTGGATTATCTGAACACGTATGAGGTTGACGCCAATCGACGGGCCAACACCTATTATACTATCGGCAATATTTATTTTGAGCGACTGAACGATTACGAACAGGCCTTGACCTATTTTTTTAAAGTGAAATATTTATATCCGGAAAGCGCCCTGCAGGGTGAAATAGGCAAAAAGATTGTTAATTGTCTTGAGCGGCTGAATAAAACAACCGATGCGCTGCGCATGGTGGAACAGGAAGCCGCGCTGGATAAAGAAAGCGTTAAAGATAATTTACCCGGTAAAGTGCTTGCGGAAATCGGTTCAAGAAAAATTACCCAGGGCGACCTGGATTTTGAAATCAGCAAATTACCGGTCTATGTTCAGGAACAATTCCGGGATAAAGAACAAAAAAAACAATATCTGCAGCAATATATTTTACAGGAATTATTGTATGATAAAGCCAAACGCCAGCAGCTGGATAAAGATAAATCGGTGATTGAAGGTACCTTTCGCGCACAGAAAGCGCTGATGGCGGAGAAAATTCTGCAGGCGGAGCTGCAGGATAAAGTAAAAATTGAACCGGCTGATGTTGAATTATTCTATATGGCCCACAAAGACCGCTATACAGAAAAGAACGATAAAGGCGAAGTTGTCCGGCAGAAAGATTTTCGTGAAGTGCAGCAGCAGGCCGCGCAGGATCTGGCTATGGATCGTCAGCAGCAGGCCTACCAGCAATTGCTCGGTCAGCTGATGAAGGCAGAAAATGTAAAGATGTATGAGGATCGGATTCGTTAAGATGATACAAAGGATGCAACAATCTTTAATATATTTAATTTTTTGGGTGATTGTATTCGCTGCCACGGGATTATTTGCCCAGGAAAAATCACTGATCGAAGTACAATCTGAGGTTGACACCTCCACCATCACCATTGGTGACCGGATCAATTATTCAATTACAATTGATCGCGATAAAGATTTACGCATTATGAAACCGGGCGAAGGTTTAAACCTGGGCATGTTTGAGATTAAGGATTATAAATTCCATGATCCGCTTGAAAAAGACGGCCGTTTAATTGAAAAATATGAGTTCAATATTTCCGTTTATGATACAGGTAAATTTACAATTCCACCGTTTCCCATCGCTTACTTCCCTGTCGATACGAGTCAACAGTATAAAATTATCGAGGCCCCGGCTATCGATATTTATGTACAATCGGTGATCAGCGGTGACGACGCCAGAGAATTGAAAGATATTAAATTTCCACTGGCTATTCCTTTTAATTATTTTTTCTGGATTTCCATGGCAGTCGTAATAATTTTAGTTGCGGTGATTGCCTATCTCGGTTATTTGTTGTGGAAACGCCGGAAAGAGAAAGGATATATATTTTCTCCGCCGCCTCCGCCCCGGCCGGCCCATGAAGTCGCACTGGAAGCGTTGGAACAATTATTCCAATCGAATCTGCTCGATGAAAAACAGTTTAAGGAATTTTTCAGTCGTTTATCAGATATTATTCGGGCATATCTTGAAGGGCGGTATTTCTTCGATGCCCTGGAGGAAACAACGAGGGAAATTATGGCTGATGCCAAAAAACATGTTGAAAATAATGATTTACTAAGTGATTTGAAAAATATTCTGGAGTTGTCCGATCTGATAAAATTTGCCAAATACATTCCGGAAGACAAAGAAATTGATACAGCAATAGAACAGTCGCTAAATTTTGTAAATGTTACGAAATTGATTTATGAAGTCGTTCCAGAGAACGGGCTGGATGAGGAAACGCAGGCTGAAGAAGGCACATTGATTTCTGCGGGGACTGAAGACACTGAAGATTTAACAGAGAATAAGAAATAACCATCCCCCAGCCTCTCTGTGTCAACAGGGAGGGGATTAAGGGGTGGGTAATAAATAATAAAATAAAAAACGGAGGATTTCGAATTGATCGATGTTGAAGGTTTGACTCGCTATTATGGTGAAAAACGGGCCATTTCGGACGTATCCTTCCATGTTAAAGAAGGTGAAATTTTAGGTATGCTGGGTCCGAACGCGGCCGGTAAGACAACCACCATGCGTATTTTGACATGCTTTATGCCGCCGACAAGCGGCAAGGCTACCATCGGCGGTTATGATATTTTTGAACATAGCATGGATGTTCGCAGAATAACCGGTTACCTGCCGGAAAATCCGCCCTTGTACACCGACATGTCCGTAACCGATTATCTTGATTTTGTCGCCAAACTTAAGGGCATAGATAAAACCAAAAGAAAAACCGAAGTCGATTCGGTTGTTGAAAAGGCGGCCCTCGGCGATGTCCAAACGCGCATTATTGGAAAATTATCCAAAGGGTATAAACAACGCGTCGGTTTAGCGCAAAGCCTTTTAAATAATCCGAAAATCGTTATTCTGGATGAACCCACCGTAGGTCTCGACCCCAAGCAGATTATTGAAATTCGTGAATTGATCAAAAATCTGCGCGGTGAACATACGGTAATTTTATCTTCTCATATTCTGCCGGAAATTGAACAGACCTGTGAACGCGTGGTGATTATTAATGACGGCCGCGTGGTTGCGGAAGATACGCCGGAAAACCTGATGCTTCGTTTAAAAGGCGGGGAACGCACGCAGCTGCAAATAGAAGGTAAAGAGACTGATGTTAAAAAAGCGCTAAATTCAATTAAAGAAATCAAATCGTTTGAAACAACCGCAGATGATAAAGGAATTGTGAATGTGGTTGTCGAAAGTGAAAAGGACATCCGTAAAATGCTGGCCAAGAATATAGTGGGTGAGGGATTGGGACTTCTTGAATTATCAACAGATAGGTTCACCCTTGAAGATATATTCCTGCACCTGACGACTAAGGAAGAGGAGGTAGCTTAGCATGAAAGAGATTTTTGCTATTTTCCAAAAAGAATTAAAAACATCGTATTATTCACTGATTGCCTATATTGTAATTGGCCTGTTTACAGCCATAGCCGGTTATTTTTTCTTTAGCCAGTTATCGTATTTTGTTGAAATGGCCTTCAGGGAAATGATGATGGCCCAGCAGTATCGGATGCAGCCGCGGCCAATGAATGTTAACCTGATGCTGGTCCGGCCATTCTTTGGCGTACTGGCAACCATATCGTTGTTCTTTTTACCGATTATTACCATGCGTTTGTATTCTGAAGAGAAACGGCTGGGAACGGTTGAGCTGCTTTATACCACGCCGGTTACGCCCATGCAGATTATTATCGGTAAATTTTTATCGGGCGTTGCGTTGTATATCGTTCTGCTCATTCCATCGATGTTCTTTCAGATTTTATTATTTGTTTATGGCGATCCTGAATTCTGGCCGATATTTTCAGGATATTTAGGACTCATTTTAATGGGATCGGCATTTATATCCATTGGATTATTCATATCAACAACAACCGAAAACCAGATTATATCAGCCATTGGCGGATTTGCGCTGCTGTTAATTTTATGGGTGATCGGATTTAGCGCAAGCTTTGTCGGCCCTACTCTGGGATCGGTTTTAAGTTATGTTTCGATCATTAATCACTTTGAAGATTTTTCACAGGGTGTGATTGATACAAGCCACATCGCCTATTATTTACTGTTCATCAGCGTCGGTATTTATTTTTCCACCAAAATGATTGAATCGGTGAAATGGCGGGCTTAAGCGGTTGGTTTAATAAGAAAAATTATGAATATTTTATTTGCTATAAAATAGAATACTGGAGATAAATAAAAATGAAAAAAATGGATAATATAGTCGGAGGCGTTGGATTATTTATAACCATAGCTGCGCTGATATGGTATTCAATCACACGCGTCTGGGAAATATATCACTGGATTTTGATTGTTCTTGGTGTAACCGGAATTGGTTATTTTGTCTATCAATATATTATGAACAGAAAAAAAGAACTTTCCACCCGTTCTCTTAAACAAGGCTCAAATGTCTTTATCCAGGTGATTGTATTTTTAGCTATAGTTGGCATGATTGCCTTTGTCACCACCCGCAGGCATTATCGCGCGGATTTAACTAAAGACAATCTTTACAGTCTGTCCGATCAAACGGATAAAATCGTAAACGGATTAGATAAAGAAGTTCAGATAAAAGCCTTTTTTAAAGCATCCGATCAGAAAATTGCTACGGACTTGCTGGATGAGTACAGCTATCGTTCAGGCAATTTAAGTTATGAACTGATTGACCCTGATGAAGAACCTGGTCTCAATAAACAATACGGCGTTACAGCATATAATTCTGTAGTTGTTGAATCTGGTCATAAACGGGAATTAATAACCGATCTGAATGAAACTAATCTGACCAATGCCATTATAAAAGTGACCAGAGAACAGGACAAGGTTATCTATTTTCTTACCGGGCATGGTGAAAAATCAATTACAGATGGCTCTCCCCAGGGTTTAAAAGACGCCGCTGAAGCCATCAAAAAAGAAAATCACCTCGTTCGTGAAATTAACCTGGCTATGCGCGGCAGTATTCCGGATAGCTGTACCGTATTGGTTATTGCCAGTCCTCAAACCGAGCTTTTCCCGACAGAATTAGATTCGATTAAATATTTTATCGATAATGGCGGCAAAGTACTGGCTCTGCTCGATCCGGATCGTGGGGGCAGCCTGCGCGACTTTCTGAAAACCTACAAAGTTACCGTAGGTAATGATATGATTATTGAACGCAGCGCCATCAGCCAATTATTCGGCGGCGGTCCGGGCATACCCATGGTACAAACATACGATGCTGATCATGCCATTACCAAAGATTTCGGTGTAATGACCTTTTTCCCCTACGCGTCATCGGTTAAACCAGCGGAGGATAAAGGTGGTTATAGAATTACGGAGCTTCTTAAAACCAGTAATAGCTGCTGGGCGGAAACGGATTATGCATCCGGTAAGGTCTCTTTTGACGAAAATATGGATACACAGGGACCGATTAATATTGCAGTCATTGTTGAAAAAGACCTGGCAGACAGAAAGCTGGCCGTAGCTGTTTTTGGCGACGCCGATTTTGCATCGAATGCTTATTTCCGCCAGCAGGGTAACGGTAATCTGTTTTTAAATACCATCAGCTACCTGGCTGAGGAAGAGGATTTGATTTCCATCCGGCCAAAGCAGGTTGATGACAGCCGGTTAACGCTGACAAGCGCAGAGGTATCAACCCTGTTCTATTTGGTTGTGATTGCAATTCCTCTGATTGTTATTGTATTGGGTGTTATTGTATTCTTTAAACGTAACAGGTCATAAGGAAGTAAATTAAAGTATAAACAGGAAATTTGCGAGGTTATACAATGCGTAAGACTATCATTCTGGTCTTAATAGCTGTTGCTCTTGGCGCCTATGTTTATTTTTATGAGATCAAAGGCGGTGAGGAACGCGAAAAAGAAAAAGAAATTGCCGAGAAATTGTTCAATTTTGAAAAGGACAGCGTCAATTATATTCGTATAAAATCACCTAAAGGCAATTTTGTATTTAATAAAACGATGGATGGCTGGCAAATCGAAGAGCCGGTTCAGACACGGGCAGATGATTCGCCAATTAACAGCCTGTTGAACAGTTTAAGTACTTCTAAAAAGGTAAGAACTATATCGATTAATCCGGATGAGAAAAATCAATTTGGTTTGGGCGTCCGCGCTATTCAATTAAACTTTAAAGATAAAGCTGGCCATGAAAACCAGGTAGCGATTGGCGATGAAACCAATATTGGTTCAAACGTTTATGTCTCACTGACGGATAGTGCGGCGCATCTTGTGCCTAAAGGATTAAAAAACAACGCGGATAAATCGTTATTCGACTGGCGCGATAAAAAAGCCGTTCATTTTGAAAAAAATAATATCCGTGAATTCACTCTAACCAATCCGAAAGGCCGCTTTACTTTTATCAAAGAAGGCGCTGAGTGGAAAATTGTTAAGCCAATCGAAACAAAAGCTGAGAAATCGACGGTTGATGCGGTTCTCAATAAACTGGAAAGCGGACGAATTAAATCGGTTGTTGATGAAGAAGGAAAAAACCTTTCCAAGTATAACTTAAGTCGGCCTGCCTATAGTATCGAAATGTTAAGCGGTGCGGAAAAGGCAAGAACAAGTATAGCCCTTTCAAAAGTGAAGGATAATACGGCTTATGGAAAAGATGGCGTTCGTGCGCATATCTTTACGGTGGACTCAAATTTTGTAGGGCCATTCGACAAAAATTTGTTTGGTTTTCGTGATAAAAAAATTATTGATTTTGATAACAATCGCGTAACACGAATCAATCTTTCGCACAATAATGAACCTATGCGTTTTTATAAAGACACATCTGACGTCTGGTATCTTGATTCGGGTGAGAAGGCTAAAAAATGGAAGATTAACAGTCTTTTATCAACTATTAAAAATTTAAAAGCTGAAAAATTCGTCGATGAAGATCCACATTATTTTATGAATTATGGACTTGTTAATCCAGAAAGCCGCATAGAAATTTATGGCGATGATGAACTGATTGCCGAGCTTAATCTTGGTTATACAAAAAATGGTCTGGTTTATACTTATAATCCTAATGCCAAACCGTTGGTAGCTATTAAAGAAGAAAAGCTGAATGATTTGTTTCCTCCGGTAAAAGATATGCTGGAAGAAGTTAACGATGAAGATGAAGAGGTCGTTGAATAATGTTTCGGTTTGCTGATCCGTATTATCTTTTAGCGCTGCTGCTGATCCCGGCGATGGCTTACTGGTATCTGCGGGGCGCCAAAAGGCAAAGCGGGAAAATAAAGTATTCAGATATCGGGCTGCTAAAGCAAATAAAGCCGAGTATCAAACAACGGCTGCGCCATTTATTATTTGTGATTCGCTTATTGGCGATTTCCGCTTTAATATTGGCTTTGGCAAGACCGCAATCCAGCAGTAAAGAAGAGGAAATATCAACCGAGGGCGTTGATATTGTTTTGGCTATTGACGTATCGACCAGTATGCTGGCAGAAGACTTTAAACCGAATAATCGGCTGGCCGCCGTAAAGCTGGTGGCGCAGGATTTTATCAAAGGCCGGAAAAATGATCGTTTGGGTATGGTGGTATTTGCCGGAGAGAGTTTTACCCAATGTCCGCTTACACTGGATTATGGTGTGCTGCTAACCCTGCTTGATCAGGTTCAGATTGCTGATAAGAATTGGGATGGTACGGCAATCGGGATGGGTATCGTAAATGCGGTGAACCGCTTGCGCGACAGCAAGGCAAAAAGTAAAGTAATTATTCTTTTGACGGACGGTGTTAATAATAAAGGTCAGGTTGATCCGATAACCGCAGCGCGTATTGCGGAAACCTTTAATATAAAGATATATACCATTGGTGCAGGAACGATGGGAACAGCCATGTATCCGTTTGACGATGGTCTGTTTGGAAAACGGTATATGCCGGTACCTGTTGAGATAGATGAAGAAGTGCTCAGAGAAATTGCGAAAATTACCGGTGGACTTTATTTTAGAGCTACCGATGAAAAAAAATTAAAAGATATTTATAATGAAATCGGGGATATGGAACAGACTAAAATTGAGGTAAAAGAATATACACGATATGAGGAATTTTTTGTGTATTTCCTGACCCTTGGCTTAACTCTGTTGCTGTTGGAACTGATTTTAAGTAACACTTATTTTAAAAAGTTGCCGTAAAATTATGGATGTATTAAAATTTCAATATCCCTTGCTTTTGCATGGTCTATGGGGCGTTATTCTGCTCATTGTATTTTTTGCATTTGTGATGCGCCATAAAGAAAAATTACTCAAACGGTTTGGACATCTGGATATGATTCATAAGATGATGCCCGGTTTCAGCCGTGGACGTGTTATCTGGAAATCTACCCTGTTTATTCTGGCTTATGTCTTTTTGATTGTGGCAATGGCCGATCCGCAAATTGGCCAGACAGTTGAAGAAGTAAAACGGGAAGGTGTTGATATTATTGTTGCTTTAGATGTTTCCATGAGTATGATGGCGGAAGACATTTCCCCAAACCGTTTGGAAAAAGCCAAGTATGAAGTATCCAAGTTAATTGATTTACTGGAAGGCGACCGGATTGGTTTGGTTGCCTTTGCCGGTATGGCTCATGTACAATGTCCACTGACGCTGGATTATTCGGCAGCTAAATTATTTTTACGCTTAATGGATGTCGATTTGATTCCCCAGCCTGGTACGGCTATTGGCGATGCCATTCGTGAATCGATGAAAGCATTCAATCAAAAAGAACGAAAACACAAAGTGCTCATTCTGATCACGGATGGTGAAGATCATGAATCCAAACCCATTGAAGCGGCGGATGAAGCGGCGGCAGAAGGGATTAAAATTTTTACTATTGGATTGGGTTCACCCCAGGGGGTGCCAATCCCCTTATATGATCGCTATGGAAATCCGGCCGGATTTAAGAAGGATCGGGACGGCAATGTAGTAACAACTAAACTGGATGTGACTACTTTGCAAACCATCGCCTTCAATACCGGCGGAGAATATTATATCTCATCAGCCGGCGAAACCGAGCTGCGAAAGATTTACGAAAAAATAAACGAAATGGAAAAAAAAGAATTAACTTCCAAACAATTTTCGCAATACGAGGATCGTTTCCAGATTTTTATTATATTAGCCTTATTGGCGTTAATTATTGAAACTTTTTTGCCAATTCGTCTTAGAAAAATAAAACAAGAGATGTATTAAAGATGAAGAGATTGGTTCTATTTATCCTATTGCTGATTTTTATTTATCCGGTTTTTGGACAGGGTGTGCGTTCAAAAGTGAATGAGGGTAATGAACGTTTTAGTGACGAAAAATATGAAGAAGCGTTATCTAAATACCAGGATGCCTTATTGGATGATCCGGTCAACGAAAAAATAATTTTTAATAAAGGCGATGCGCTTTATAAATTAAAAAAATATGATGAGTCTATTGAGGAATTTCAGAAGGTTGTGGGCAGCGAAGATTTAATGCTCAGCG
>JAFGKZ010000032.1 GCA_016928315.1 Calditrichaceae bacterium | reverse complement strand
GCAATGCGTTTTCGTTCGTGTAAATTCTCTAATTCAACTACATGCTTCAGGGTTCGATCCAGATAATCCATTTTATTTTTAAGCACGGAAACACATTCTTTATATAACTTATCAAATTTACTTTTATCTGTTTTTTCACTTATAAATCGTTGCCAGGCGTCATTAACGGTTTTGAATTCCTGAGTAGTGATATCATTTTTTGTTTCAAGATGGGTCAGCCTGAATATTGATATGCTCTTAATGGTACCGTTTTGACGATAAATATATGTTTTGTTAATTTCCATTTCATTTTTAAAAGTCTGAAAGACTCTTTGTAATAAACCAATATTATACTTTTCTTGATTATTGGTACTTCCTAAACTAAAAACAATTTCATCGTTAATTGTCTTATTAATGGCGGCGAATTGATCTTTAAGAATTTTCTTTAAAGAATCAATATTATTTATATCAGGTATTATCCAGTCTGTAGTCCGAAAATCAATTCGTTTTTCAATCGCCGATAGATCGGGCATCTCACCGGTTTTAAAGGAACTGATTATTGAATTATTGTCACCACAGATAAAAATATTAGGTTGTTTACCATAAAAGAAATTAATTATTTTGTATCTTTCCAATTCAATAATTATATGTTTGTCATATGGTTGAATATACATATCACAGATAACCTGATCCTTGATATCCTCAAATAATTGATATTTATGCTGCTTAATATTATATGCAGGTTGAATCAACAGATAAGGTAAATGCAGGGAAATATTAATCAGCAAAAATAAAGGCTTTTCACAGGATAATTCAATTACGATTTCATTTTTCTGATAGGTAAATATCTTTTGAATTACATTGCCTAAAAGAAGGGGCTTTATTTCATTTACTTGCTTTTCGAATAAAAAATAATTTTTATACATTCAGGCCTTTTTGCATTTAAAAGGTGTAATTCTTAAATTTTCCCAATAGTGATGATGTAAAATTATTTCATTTTATACCTTCTAATTTATAGATTTCCCGGTATAAAAAAAATTTAAAAGGAAAAACCATGCGTAGTATGACCGGTTTTGGTAAAGCACAAATCATCAATAAAAATATTGAACTGGAAATTGAGATTCGAAGCGTAAACAGCCGTTACCTGGATATATCCGTTCGTCTTCCCAATACAATTTCCGCTTATGAAATGCCTGTTCGTGAAAAGATTAAGGAAAAAGTTATTCGTGGCAAAGTAACCATTTATGCCAACCTTAAGAAGGCATTATCTGTCGAATCGGGTGTGTTTTTAGATAATGCCAAAATTCAGGAACGATTTAATCAAATTAAAAGTGTGAAAGAACTATTGAAAATTGATGAAGATATAAAAATATCTCATTTGCTGGCCATGGGTGATCTATTTGAAATTGATCTGGATAAGCTGGATGAAAATGAAATATTAGATATAATTATTAAAACATTGAATCAGGCGTTAGATTCTTTTAATTCTATGCGCGATAGCGAAGGTAATCATATTTTAAAAGATATGCTGGAGCGTAACAACACCATAGCAAAACTACTATCAATTGTAGAGAAAAAGAGCAAATTAAATGTTCAGCAGGCATTTGATCGTCAACTGGAAAATGTTAAAAATTTAATCGCACAGGATAAAATTGATCAGGACAGGCTGAATATGGAAATTGCCCTTATTGCTGACCGTGTAGATATTACTGAAGAATGTGTAAGGATGCATAGTCATATCAAGCTATTTGAAGTAACTTGCAATCAGAAAGGTGAATCCGGAAAAAAGTTGAATTTTATTTTACAGGAAATGCTGCGTGAAGCTAATACAATGAATTCCAAAACCAATGATATCGAAGTATCCCATATAGTAATCAAGATTAAAGAAGAAATTGAAAAACTGCGTGAACAGGCACAAAATATAGAGTAAATCTTAAATATGAAGTTCAATTCATCCTATTACGTTTTTTCAGCGCCTTCAGGCGGCGGTAAAACGACAATTGTAAATAAACTTGCAGAGAAATATTCTGATCTAACCATATCTGTTTCTGCAACTACCAGAAAAAGGCGTAATTATGAAGTTGACGGACGCGAATATATATTTCTTAGCGTTGAGGCCTTTAATCAGGCTATTGCGGATGGTAAATTTCTGGAATTTGAACAAGTACACGGCGATTATTATGGCACATTAAAAGAGACTGTTGAGGGATTGGTGCAATCAGGTAAAACAGTTCTATTTGATATTGATGTGAATGGCGCATTTTCTGTTAAAAGAAATTATCCGCAAGCAGTTCTGTTTTTTATTAAACCGCCAAATCAGAAAGAGCTTGTTAAGCGTTTAAAAGGGCGTAATAGCGAAACAGAAATATCTATTCAGCGTCGTCTTAATCGTTTGGATTATGAATATGCGCAAGCCGATAAATTTGATCATATTATAATTAATGATAATCTGGAACACGCTATTGAACAAATTGAAGATATTATTTTGGTGTAAGCATGGAACTAAGCTGTATTGATTATAGCGGTGGTCGATTGTTTTTTGCACACGATTTTTTATCGGCTTTGAGTACTGTAGACCAGAAGGTGTATTTATATCTGCCGAATAATTTTAAAAATCTTTACGGGAGTTTCTTTGAACATTTTCCCAAAATTCATATAAAAACGGAATTTAAAAATATAAATACCACCGCTCTGCATATTTTTTTTTCTAATTTTAAAAATCTTAGCAACCTTCATCGTATAGAGAATGGTTTGGTTTATCCTATATTGTATAATTCTGAAATTAATAGATATCAAAAGTGGTACAATCAATTGGATAATAAAACTAAACCGATGATTATGCCAGTTGAAATTGAGCAAGGGGATAAATTAATAAATCAACCGAATTCAAAATGGGCTATAGATATGCTGGAAAGGCAGATAAGCAATCCGTTTTTAAAGGGTTTTTCGTTTCTTATCAGTGCCGGTCCAACTATGGAAGATATCGATCCAGTCCGCTATTTAACAAATCGCTCCTCCGGAAAGATGGGAATCGCACTGGCACGGGCGGCTTACATTCATGGTGGAAATGTGCAATTGATCCTCGGACCAACTCATATCGCTGTTCCATCGTATTTATCGGTTCAACGAATCCGAAGCGCAGCAGACATGTATGATGCAGTTCTGATGCAGTTTGATTATTGTGATGTGTATATTGGCAGTGCGGCAATTGCAGATTTTGCCCCGGCAGATATAATGAATGAAAAAATCAAGAAAAAAGATGGTTTTTCCGGGTTGATTTTACAGCCAACAAAAGATATTTTAAAAGAAATATCAAAAAGAAAGAGAAAACAATTATTAGTAGGATTTTCTGTTGAGACAACCAATGCTATCGAGAATTCCAAAGCTAAACTTATCGGCAAAAATCTGGACATGGTTGTAATAAACAATCCAAAAGAAAAAGGCGCTGCGTTTGACGCCGAAACAAATATAGTATCTGTAATTTTTCGAGATGGCAGTGTTCAATCATGGCCAATAATGTTTAAATTTGAGGTGGCCAATAAATTAATGTCGGTAATAAAAAAGTTACTGTAGGAATTAAGTGGAAAAAACATTAGAAGATATACAGACTTACCTGTGTTGGTATAACCAGGTGTATGGATCTGATTTATATATTGATGGAGAGTTGTCAGCGGTAAATCTGGCAGTTGAACCGGATCAACAGATACGAGCTGTAAACTTAAGTAGCAGCAAGGCGCAGCAACAAATTATTGATCAGTTCAGTCCGGAATTGAAGCAATTTTATGATCAGATTCATACTTGTCAGAAATGTGATCTCGGTAAAACGCGCAAACATTTTGTATTTGGCGCAGGTAATCCCAATGCGGATATTATGTTTATTGGCGAAGCGCCGGGCAGGGATGAAGATGAGCAGGGTATCCCATTTGTTGGAAGGGCGGGAAAGTTACTCGATAAAATGCTTGCAGCTATCGGTCTGCACCGCAGTGACATCTTTATTGCCAACGTATTGAAATGTCGCCCGCCACAAAACCGTGATCCGTTACCCGATGAAATTTTGCACTGTGAACCCTATCTAAAAAAACAACTGGAAATAATACAGCCCAAAGTATTAGTGGCTTTGGGTAGAATTGCCGGGCAGGTTTTGCTCAAACGCACCGATTCATTATCTGTTTTACGACAAGAGCCGCTGCTTTATGAAAAAACACCTCTAATTGTAACTTACCATCCTGCTGCACTGTTACGCAATCCGCAATGGAAACAAAATGCCTGGATTGATTTAAAAAAGATAAAAAAGATTACATAATTTTGTATTTTAAGCTCTCATATAGCTTGAACTTAGGGTAATTTTTATTTATTCTTGAAATGTTTTGAGTTATATTTTTTTACGGTTAATAAGTTGTTAATTACTGGTTTCTGCAAAGGAAAAATGGATGCCAAAAAAGAAAACTGAAGTTGAAGAGGTAAGGATACCGCCGCAGGATATTGAGCTTGAGCAGGCCGTTTTAGGCGCTCTTTTTTTGGATAAGGAAGCGGTTGCAATGGCGGTTGAACATATCGATGAAAATTATTTTTATCGTACCGGACATAAATTGATTTTCCGGGCTATTCTTGAACTCTTTGAAAAAGATGCCGAAATAGATATTCTTACTGTGGGAGATATCCTAAAGCGTCAAAATGTAATTGATGATGTGGGCGGTTCGTACTATCTGGCAGAAATTGCCAATAGCGCTATCTCATCGGCCAATATAGAACGGCATTTAGGCATAATTAAACAAAAAGCGCTTTCGCGTATGCTGATTAAGGACTGCGAAAGCATAATTTCACGTACTTACGGCGAATCTGATGAGATCGATGATTTACTGGATTTTGCCGAACAGAAGATTTTTGAAATATCTGAAAAACGGTTAAAAAAGGGATTTGCAAAAATAAATCCTATTTTGCATCAAACCTTTGAACGCATTGATGAATTGTACCATTCCAGTAAATCGGGGGTTACCGGTGTGCCGACCGGTTATAAAAAACTGGATGAATTGACTGCGGGATTGCAGCCATCTGATCTCACGGTATTGGCTGGCAGACCGAGTATGGGTAAAACAGCCTTTGCTTTGAATGTAGCACGCAACGCCGCAGTTGATTTCGGAATACCTGTTGGGATTTTTAGCCTGGAAATGTCCAGTGAAGCGCTTGTCCTGCGATTATTGTGTACCGAATCCAAAGTAAATCAGATGGCTGTACGTACCGGGAAACTCTCGCGTACAGAAATGGATCGTCTAACTAATCATGTAGCTAAATTAATGAATGCACCCATCTATATTGACGATTCGCCTTCATTAAATGTGCTTGAATTACGCGCAAAAGCCCGCCGATTGAAGGCAGAGAGTAATGTCCAGCTTTTAATTATCGATTATATTCAATTAATGGATGGTACAAAAGGAGAAAATAGACAACAGGAAATAACGCATATATCCCGTTCTATAAAAGGAATTGCCAAAGAACTGGATGTGCCTGTTTTGGCGCTTTCTCAATTATCGCGTGCCGTTGAATCCCGCGATAAATCCAAAAAACCGCAATTATCCGATCTGCGTGAATCTGGTGCTATTGAACAGGATGCCGATGTGGTAATGTTTGTATATCGGCCTGAATATTACAATATAATGGAGTTTGATGATACAGGTGGATCAACTCATAATATGTGTGAAATTATTATTGGAAAACAAAGAAATGGACCAACAGGAACATCCAGGCTTACTTTCCTAAAAGAATTTGGAAAATTTGGCGATCCAGATTTATTCCATGATGCAGGAGCGATGCCTTTAGATCAATTTTAGTACAGAAATCACCTGGAACAGATTGTTTATGAATAGAGTATTATTTTAAAATAATTTAAATTCAATTTAATGATAATCATTAAATAAATAGTACCATGTTGAAGACAAACGAAACTACAATAATAAAAAAAATGCACCAGCAGTTTAATCCGGTTTTTGCTCAACTTAAAACCGAGGTTCAAACTTATATACCGGATTATGATATTGATAATCTTACAAAAGCCTACGAATTCGGACTCAAAGCACATAGGCATCAGCGCCGATATTCTGGTGAGCCATATTTTGAGCACTGCATTAATGTTGGGTTGATTTTAGCCGGAATGCGCATGGATACTACAACAATTATTAGCGGGCTACTTCATGATGTTGTAGAAGATACCGAAGTTACTGCAGAAGAGCTTGAAGAGGAATTTGGCGAAACTGTCAGCATGCTGGTCAACGGCGTAACTAAAATCAGCGGTCTTAAGTTTTTAAGTAAAGAAACCCGTCAGGCTGAGACATTCCGTAAAATGCTACTCTCAATGGCCGATGATATCCGTGTAATTATCATTAAATTTGCAGATCGTTTACATAACATGCGTACATTGGAGCACGTTCCAGAGAAGAAACGCCCGCGAATCGCCTTGGAGACCAGGGATGTTTACGCTCCTCTGGCTCACCGTCTTGGTATAGCCAGGATTAAAGATGAACTTGAAGACCTGGCTTTTAAGCATCTTGATAAAAAAACATATGATGAAATTTTAAAAAAAATAACCTTAAGCGAAGATGAACGTCATGCATATATTGAATCAGTAGCACAACCTGTTATAAAAGAATTAAAAAAGAATAATATTGAAGCAGAAATTTATGGCCGTCCCAAAACATATTCGAGTATTTATAATAAAATGCAGCGGCGCCAGCGACCCTTCGAAGAAATTTATGATTTAATGGCAATACGGATCATCGTGGATAAATTGGAAGAGTGTTACTACGCGCTTGGCATTGTCCATAGTCTGTTTATGCCAGTTTATGATCGGTTTAAAGATTATATAGCAATGCCTAAAATAAATGGGTATCAATCCCTGCATACCACGGTAATAGGTACTTCTGGTAAAATGGTTGAAATACAAATTCGGACAAAGGCGATGCATCAATTAGCTGAAAACGGTATTGCCGCACACTGGAAATATAAAGAAGGCATTAAGAATACAACCCAATTTGAGAAACATATCAGCTGGGTGCGCGACTTGCTTGAAAGACAGATATCTGAAGAAGATGCCGGCGAATTTATGGAAGATTTAAAAATTGACTTATTTCAGGATGAAGTTTTTGTATTTAGTCCAAAAGGCGATTTATACAAATTACCCCGGGGTTCCACGCCGATTGATTTTGCCTATGGGGTACATACTAATATTGGAAATCAGTGTATCGCTGCAAAAATTAATGGTAAAATTGCCCCGCTTCGCACTGAACTGAAAAGCGGCCAACAGGTCGAGATAATCACTTCTCAAAATCAAAAACCTAGTCAGGATTGGTTGTCTTATGTAAAAACCAGCAAAGCCAGACACTGGATAAAAAAAATCGTCCGCGAAGAGCAGCAAGCTCAAACTCTGCAGATCGGGGATGAAATATTACTTAAATACCTCAAAAAACATAAACTCAATTATGATGATCCTGTATTTTTGGAAATCATTCCAAAACTTGGTTATCAAAATGTTGATAATTTAAAGGTAGCGGTTGGCAGTGGAGAACTTGTTTTAGAAACTATCGCTAAGAAATTATTTCCGGAAGATCATGCTCAAGAAAAAACGGATGATAACTTTTTTGGCAGATTTTTAAAACGGGCCAGAAGCGCCAGTGGTATTCGTGTTCAGGGTGTAGATAATATGCTTATTCATTTTGCTAAATGCTGTCAGCCTGTACCTGGTGACCGTATTATCGGTTATCTGACGAAAGGTAAAGGTGTTACCATACACCGTACGGATTGCAATAATATGATTAAATTATACGAAGAAAAGGAGCGTGTAATTGAAGTAGCCTGGGATATCGAAAAAGAACAAAAATTTGATGTACATCTTTCAATTTTAGGTGAGGACCGAAAAAATCTGCTAAAAGATATTACATTATGTGTAGCTAAACAGGATATCAATATTATAAATGTGAGTTTTAGGGTGGAAGATACCTATGCAAAAGGCAATATGGATATTCAGGTCAGCGATCTTCAGCATTTAACACGTATTATAAATAGTATTAGAAAAGTAGCCGGAGTACTTTCGGTAGAACGTGTAGAAAATCAAAATCAGTCTATCTTACACGGCATTAAAACTAGCTAATTTGAGTTTTGAATAATATATATTTACCTTAAAAGATATCTCCGTAAAATTTATAGAAAGGAAGAATTTTGGATTTTGTTTATTTAACACAGGACGGATTAAATAAGTTAAAAGAAGAACTCAATGAGTTAAAATATAAAAAACGTCCTGCTATATCACAAAAAGTAGCAACAGCGCGCGAGCATGGCGATCTTAAAGAAAATGCAGAATATCATGCAGCACGTGAAGAGTTATCATTCGTAGAAACTAAAATTCAGTCTATGCAGGATAGAATAGCGCGGGCAAGGATTATAAGTGAAGATGATATTCAAACAGATCACGTGGCAATTCTAACTACGGTTACGGTGGAAGACCAGAAAACCAGAAAAAAATATGATTACAGTCTGGTTTCCGAGGACGAAGCCGATTATAAACTAAACAAAATTTCTATTTCTTCTCCGGTCGGCAAGGGATTGTTGGGTAAAAAAGTACAGGACATAGTGGAGATTTCTGTGCCTGCCGGATTACTTAATTATAAAATCTTATCAATAAAACCGAATGAAACATAATGTTAGATTTCTTCGTCATTTAAAGAAGCAATTAACAAATGAATGAAGATATGAATAATCATCATAATAATACCCAGACAAAACGTTTATCTCGATCCCGAAAAAATAAAATTGTAGCTGGAGTTTGTGGAGGTTTTGCAGAGTATTTAAATATAGATCCCGTTCTTGTTCGCATCGCTTGGGTGGCGCTTACATTTTTAGGCGGATCAGGCTTGCTTATCTATATTGCAGCGATCATTATTATTCCGGAAAATACTACACAAACAGTTGATCCAGAGCAGCCAACTACAAAGAGTGATAGCGGTTTATTTTGGGGATCCCTTTTGATCATCGCAGGCGCCGCTCTTTTACTAAAACAATTTGGTTTCTTTTACTACTTTAATATATGGCACTGGCCATGGAAAACGATATGGTCGCTCGTTTTAATTATGGTTGGCATATTTATGCTCTATAATTTTACATCGTTAGGATCGAGAAAAGATGCAGAACAAGACGATTCAAATGCTGGTCAACCCAGCGGGAGAAAACAAATATATCGTTCTAATAATAAAATGTTTGCCGGCGTTTGTGCAGGCATTGCTGAATACTTCGATATCGATCCTACACTGGTGCGTTTGGGATATGTTCTTTTGTCGATTGCCTCATTTGGAATGGGATTAGTCGTCTATATAATATTGATGATTATACTTCCTCAGGCTCCAACAACCAGTGATTCAACCTCTGTTGAAAGGAAACTGTGATGGAGAATAGAGTAATAGTTGCCTGGGTTTTAATCGCTATGGGCTCTATAATCTTACTACATCAGATAGATTTATTTAACTTAAATACTCCAAATAGCGTTACATTAATCAGTCTGGCCTGGGGGATGGTTTTATTAGTAAGAGGATGGAATCATCCAACTCATAAGGGGATCTTTGGCGGGACTTTTTTTGTACTTTTAAGTATTACCATTTTTTTAATGCAATTTAATTATTTTCCACTGGATGATTTATTTGCTTTGGGTAGTCTATTCATAAGTATTGGAATTGCCCATCTTGTCTATTTTGCCTTTCAGAAAACCAAAGTATCAAACCTAATATTTGCGATTGTATTTATCCTGATTGGTATTCCTCTTATCGCTCATGAGTATTATTATATTTCCTTCTGGGAAATGCAAGATATTTTTTCAACTTATTGGCCAATTTTGCTTATATTAATCGGCGTTGGATTTTTGGGTGAAGGATTAATTAAAAATTATAAAAAACGAAACAACGAATTAAGTAAAACAGTCTAATACTTGCATCCAATTCTAACAATCTTTTAAGATTACTATATCTTAGTAATCACAACACAAAGTACATTTTAATACGGAAATTTAAGT
>JAFGKZ010000031.1 GCA_016928315.1 Calditrichaceae bacterium | reverse complement strand
TAATATTGCAGTTTTAAAACCATACGGCGATAATATGGAATAGTTAATTGAAGCCAGCGTGCGGCTGGTAATTAAAACGGATGGAACGATTGCCCAGCGCTTAAAATATGACGCCTTCGGCAATGTACTGCAAAATACCAGTCCCGGGATTATCCCGCAAGGGATAGCCTTTGCCACAAAGTTTTGGTTTTGTTGCCGCGCAGTCGCCTTAAAAGCGGACAAGATGCGGGAATGATATATTGCTGGTAGTATGATAATCAATAAGTTGCATCCTAATTGTCGTTCTTCATAAATTGAATAAGAAAATGTATTCACATAAAGGTAAATTATGAGCACTCGTGGTTTTGCCAGCGATAATAATGCCGGGGTCCATCCGGAAATTCTCAAAGCTATTAATGAATGTAACGATGGCCATACCGTTGGTTACGGCGATGATCCCTATACTGAAAGGGCCATACAGCAATTTAAGGACATATTTGACCAGGATGCGGATGTCTATTTTGTATATGGCGGCACCGGGGCTAATGTGCTTGGTTTGAATGCGATCTGCCGATCACATCAGGCCATATTTTGCTGTGAAACAGCGCATATTTATGTGGATGAATGCGGTGCGCCGGAAAAATTTACCGGCAGTAAACTTATACCTCTGCCTTCTACGGATGGTAAAATTCATATCGAACAGATTATGCCGCATCTGCATTCGGTAGGATTTCCGCACCACGTGCAGCCTGGCGTTATTTCCATCTCTCAGCCTACTGAGTACGGTACCCTCTACACTGTTGAAGAAATTCAGGCCTTATCCTATTTTGCTCATAAAAACAATATGCTTTTACAAATGGATGGCGCGCGCCTGGCTAATGCAGCTGCAGCGCTGGATTGTAATCTAAAAGAGACCTCATGCGATGCCGGCGTGGATGTACTTTCTTTCGGTGGTACCAAAAACGGAATGATGTTTGGCGAGGCGGTAATTTTTTTTGATCCCGATTTAGCCGAAAATTTTAAATATATCCGTAAACAGGGTATGCAGCTGCATTCCAAAATGCGGTATATTTCAGTGCAGTTTTCCGCTCTCTTGTCCAATGATCTCTGGAAAAGAAATGCTGCTCATGCCAATGCCATGGCTAAAATACTGGTAAATGAATTAAAACAATTTACGCAAATTGAACTAACACAGCCGGTTGAAACCAATGCTATCTTTTCGATTATGCCGGAAGCATGGATTCAACCTTTGCAGGATGAATATTTCTTTTATGTCTGGAAAGAAGAGACCAATGAAATCCGCTGGATGACTTCTTTTGATACAGAAGAAAGTGATATTCATAATTTCATCCAATCGATTCACAGATTAAGGGATAAGACAATTTAGAAAATCTTTTGAATATTTATTACGGTTTGAATGTATTGTTTTTTAAATCATAAATAATCGTGGAGGAAAAATGGAAAAATCTTTTAAACCGGATAAGAAGTATTTTGTAAAAGTATTATTGATCCAACTAACAGTTACATTATTTGTTGCTTTTGGCGTGTCAATTATCAGTTTGATTATCAATGCCGCTGATGGCGAACCCGAGGCTAAGTATGTCATCTGGTTCATCGCAATGATCGGTTTGGCGCTGATGTGGATAATCACGACCATTATTTCCTATTTATGGATTAAAAATCTTGAATATGAGGTACTTCCTGATCGTGTTAAAATTTACCAGGGTATTCTGACAAAGACCCAAAAGAATATTCCTTTTCGCATGATTACTGATTTTGCTTTGGTCAGAACGCTTTATGATCGGTTTCTCGGCATTGGTTCCATTAGAATTCAAACGGCAGGTCAGTCCCATCAACCCACAGGTTATGAGGGAAAATTTGGCGGTTTAGTCGATTATGAAATCAAACATGAAGCCTTAAGAGAACGTATCACGGCTCTTCACCCAGCTGCAGATACGGTACAATCCGTATCAGCTTCTTCCAAATCAGATAGTACTGTTTTGGAACAAATTCTGATCGAACTAAAAGCAATCAAGAAAAATACTTCACAATAATGATATTGCTAAATATTAATAATCCGTCTAGTCGGAGACGGATTATTTTTTAATATAAAATTCTCTTATTTTTCAAAATTGGTTTACTTAGCATCAATTTAACATCCATATCTAATTCCATCCTCAATCTTGACGATAGAATTTAATAAATATCAAAAATAATAAGATTTATAATTAGTATAAAAGGGGATTAATGATATGGGAATATCAATTAAATGGATTAGTACAATCCTGAGTTCAATTTTTATTTTATCTTTATCATACATATTTACTGGTTGTGATTTGGGCTCAGATCCTGATGATAAAAAGGATGAACTTTATGTTAAATTTGAAAATAGCGCTAGTTCAGAATACACCATTACCACAATTGAGTTGATGGCAATGGGCGAAGCAGGAGAGAACGTAATTACACCGAGTGGTGTTTGGAGTGATGATATCCTGGAAAGCGGAAGTAGCATTGCGCCGGGCGAACATAAATTTTTCACATTGGATATCCCAAACCGCCATTACTCTCAATATCGTCTTGGTGTTGATAACGGGCAGGGTACGGAAATCATGCTTCATTTACAGGAAGAATACACACCGGATATCAGTGCGCCTACTATTACGCACTGGGGCGGCGATGATCGCACTGTAATTGTTACTGTTGGAGATAGTCCCTATTCAGATTTAATTGATGTCAGAAGTTGGAGCGATTGGGTTGGAATTGACTAATATTTAGATACAAAAAACAAGCCTTAACTGACCTTGTACAAATAGTTAAGGCTTTTTTTGTATTTATTCATCTTTGCCCTGTCTTCTCTGTCCTTGACCTTTTTGCTGTTTATTTTCTATCGATGATCCATCTTGCCCCTGCTGCATTTTTTGCTGCCGCTTCTGAACCTGTTCGCCCTGACTGGTGCCAGCATTCTGGATATTATCATTGATACCATCGCCATCCAGATCGACAAATCTGTTTTTCTTACCTTTTTTCTTTTCTTTTTGTAGTTTCCGCCAATCCGGATCAAGACCATTTGGAATGCCGTCACCATCGTGATCAGGAGCATTATCATTATAACCGTCATTGTCGTTATCGACAAATTCCCGGTCTTTATCCGCATCGCTATTTTGCGCCTGTGTACTGTCCTGAGCAAACAGGTTACCGGCTAAAAGGATACCGATTAAGATGGTTAACAAATACATGATTGCTTTCATATTTCACCTTCCATCATTTATGATGAACGCATATTATTTACAATATTCAACGCCTGCATCCGGGATCTTAAATGTCTTTCGGATAGACCCAGATGTTTGGCGGCCTGGCTTTGATTGCCGTTCTTGATCTCCAGAGATTTTTCTATCATCACCCGTTCGAACATGGCTACTTTTTCGGGGAAAGGATTAGAAAAATTAAAAGGATCCAAAATTTCATTTTCTGTCGATGCGGCTAAAACTGATGGCAAATCGCTTGTTGTAATTACTTCTTCTCGTGCTAATACTACAGCCCGTTCAATAATATTTTCCAGTTCCCGGATATTGCCGGGAAAATGATAACGCATCAAGTAATCCTGGGCTTCTTTGCTGATCCCTTTAATTTCTTTTCTGTTTTCTTCGGCATATTTCTTGATGAAATGACTGATGAGTACAGGGATATCAGTTTTGCGCTCCCGCAATGGGGGCAGGGAAATGGTAACCACATTAATCCGGTAATACAAGTCTTCACGGAATTGCCCGTTTAGAATCATTTTATCTAAATTACGATTGGTAGCTGCAATAACACGGACATCCGTTTTGATAGTCACTGAACCACCCACGCGCTCAAATTCACCAAACTGCAGGGCGCGTAGTAATTTAACCTGTGTCTGCGGCGCCATATCGCCAACTTCATCAATAAATAAGGTGCCGCCGTCGGCCTGTTCAAATCGCCCGATCCGTTGGGCTATGGCCCCGGTGAATGATCCTTTTTCATGCCCAAACAATTCACTTTCTAACAGATGTTCAGATAATGCGGCGCAGTTTACAGTAATCAGCGGTTTATCCCGGCGGTCACTGCTGTAATGGATGGCTTTTGCGATCAATTCTTTACCGGTTCCACTTTCTCCCCTTATTAAAACAGTCGCTTTACTTTTGGCAACCCGCCCGGCTGTATTCATCACTTCTTCCATTTCACTGCTCTGCGAAATGATAGAATCAAATTTATATTTTTCACAGAGTTGTTCTCTCAGTAATTTATTTTCCGATACCAGATGCGAAAATTCTTTGGCTTTTTTAACCAAAATTTCCAGCTCATCGAGATCAATCGGTTTAGATAAATAATCGAAGGCGCCTTCCTTCATAACCAGAACAGCGTCTTTCGTATCACTGAAAGCAGTTACCACTACAACGGGAATTTCGGGATTAAATTGTCTGACAGCTTTGACTACTTCGAGTCCGGTTATATCCGGCATTCGAAAATCAGTGAAGATTAGATCAATAGTTACCTCTCTCAATATTTTTAATCCCTCTTTACCCGAGTTGGCGGAATATACCTTGTAATCGCGTCTTTTTAAAAACGATTGGATCGAGGCAATTTGGTTTGGCTCATCATCAATTAAAAGTATATGAAAATCAGACACGATAGACTCCTAAAATGTCCATTGGATACTGCTGCTGATTACTGCGTTCTCATAATCATACCAGTAACTGTTGGATTCATTACGAATGTAATTATAATTCAGATTAAATTGAAGCATATGAATCCAATTTTTTTTGAGATAAAAAGTTTTTGTGAAATTAACGTAATAACTGTTCTGGTCATCCACCCTTATGCTTGATCCTGTAGTATCTTCTATCGATTCATAAGCAGCTTCACTAACATAATTTTTTGAGGTAATTGCACCACCAATTTGTAGTTTCATTTGCCAGGGCAGCATCCATGTGAATTGAGATGAATATGTATCGCTCTCATAACTAAAGGGATCGTCAAACAATTCTTCATCCTGGTAATAATCATCGGAATTCACATAACTTGTTTCATCCGTTAAGCTGATCTGTTTCCGGTATTGAGCATAAACACCTATCTTGGTATGCAATGACTGGGCTACCCGGGCTAATAAAACTGCCTGACTTAAACTGGGAATTTCATTTGCCGTCGTAGCTGCGGTCGTATAGGTACTTGTTGTAGACATCCGGCCGTGTCCCTGGCCGCTGCCATCGCCTGAAGTTGTGTAGGATGTAAAATTCTCACCGGCGAATGCCTTGTATCCCAAATTGGCTTCTATAATAAATGTGGTTTTGGTTTCGAAGGGTTTATTAATCTGAACAAATCCATAAAACTGGTTATTGTTTAAATCGGGGATATTAGCATAATTACGATAACGATAATTAAGTCCGCTTCTTAAGAAAAACCAATCAAGATTAAAGCTTAAATTACTATAGGCATACACCTGGTTAAAATCATAATAATTATATTCTTCATTATTTACACGAAATGTCCAGTCAATGCCCATATAAAAAGTGTGTAGTTCATCATCATCCATAGCTTTTGTATAATTGAAACCAAGGGCATTCATATAGAAACTGCGGGTATTATTTTCATTATACAATAAATAATTGCCATTGAAATAGAAATTTACATTGGATTTTTCCGGCTGGTAATCCAGTTGCAGGTCAAAATCAGTGACGATATCATCGACCTTTTCCGGTGATCGGTATAAATTGTTATCATACCACGAGGATATATCGATGGTACTTTGAAATTGAGCGTATGTAAATGCAAGCAGACTCAATAACAAAATCGCAATCCTTTGAATTAAGTTCAAAAAAAGATTTGCTCTGCTTAAAAATTGGTTTAATTGCATAAGTTGTACTTTCATAGCTGTTTCTCTCTTTGTAATAAGTTATAGAAATAATTACAAGATATATGCCAAAAAAAATACATATTATTTTTTAAAGACTTACAAGAAATTTTATTATTATTCACTTCCATAATACGACCGTTTAGTATGCTGTTCGACCATTTAGGCGAAAACATAATAAAGTTTTATTTTAAATCAAAGCAATAAAAAAACCGGCTATCAAAATGATAACCGGCTTTTATCTGGGGGGTCAGCTTAACTACTTATTTTTTACCTTTGCCTTTGGTATTACCTTTTGGGCCGATACCATCGCTGTTGCCTGTGCCTATACCTGAACCTTCACCGGCATTTTTTACGGTATTTTTAGATGCTTTGCCTTTAGCATTCTGATTGCGGTTCTTCTGACCGGTTCCATCCTTTGGTTTTACATAATCAGGATCCTGTCCATTCGGAATGCCATCACCGTCGGAATCGACTGCGTTGTCATTAATACCGTCGCCATCGGCATCCACAAAACCTTTGTTTACATTGCCTTTACGGGCTTTAGCGCCGTCATAATCTTCATCCTGGCCGTTGGGAATTCCATCGCCATCTTGATCGGGGGCATTGTCGTTGTATCCATCACCATTTGCGTCAACAAATCCGGCGCCATGTTGGGCTTTTGCCTGAGTAGCAGTGGCCGTCTTTACCTGCTTTTGGTAGGTGTTGCCCTTTTGTGCTTTGGTTTGTGTTGAATCCTGGGCGAAAAGGTTTGTTGCGATAAAGACCATCGCGATGCTTAAGATTGAGAGTAGGTGATTCATAATGTATCTCCTTATGTTTGGTTTATTGTTTCAAATTCGTTTTAGAATTGTTCAATTGCCGTGCCAAAAAAAT
>JAFGKZ010000030.1 GCA_016928315.1 Calditrichaceae bacterium | reverse complement strand
GTGATTTAATTTATACTTCAGAGCAAGGAAATAATTTCAATATAAAGGCATTTCCGACTTAATTCATATAATGATCCATTTTCAGATTTGCATATTATTCTATTGAATTTTATTTTATTACTGTAAAACCTATTCAATTATATAAAATGATGTTTAAATCAATTTAAAAATTATAGGAATATTACAATCCTTTCTTTGAATTCAGGAGTTTGCCATGGACATAACTTCTTTGATACCGGGCGCGGATACCATTCCGGCTCCGGCCTGGTTGTTCCTTGTGCTGGATATTTTATTTTTTACGATTCATATTTTGTTGATCAATGTTATTCTTGGCGGCAGTTTGATAACGCTGGTATCCAGACTAAAATCAAAAAATGATACACTGGAAACCAGCCTGCATGGTTCTATTACCGGTAAACTGCCAACCACCTTTGCCCTCGGCGTCAATATGGGCGTTGCGCCTCTGCTTTTTTTGCAGGTGATTTACGGCCACCTGTTTTATGCCAGCTCGGTGCTTCTGGCCGTTTATTGGATATTGATAATTCCTTTGATTATCCTGGCTTATTACGGCGCCTATATTCATATCCGCAGATATTATTCGTCCGCTATACTTTCCAAAACGGCTATTTGGATCACGGCGCTCATCCTGCTTTATATCGGATTTGTATTTGTGAATAATATGTCCTTGATGGTCCAACCTGAAAAATGGGGCGCCTATTTCGAGAACCGGGAAGGCACGATTCTAAACTGGGCCGATCCTACGCTGATTCCACGCTACCTGCATTTCGTGGCGGCGTCTGTGGCCGTTGCCGGACTCTTTATGGCCATGATCTGGACCTCACGGCAAAAGAAAGGCATTGAGGGTGCAGAGACTAAGGTAAAATCCAGTTTGCTGATTTTCGGATATGCTACCATCGTGCAGGTTGTAATTGGCTTATGGTTCCTGCTGGCTATCCCGCGCGAATATATGCTTAATTTTATGGGCGGCGATTTGTTGGCTACCATCGTTTTCATGCTAGGATTTCTGTCAGCGATTGGCGCTATTGCCACAGCTTTTGCCGGGAAATTTCGCCCTACGCTCAGTATGCTGATTATTACCATCACAGCCATGGTTATCATGCGTCATCAATTACGGGCCATGTATCTGGATGGCAAATTCAGTTTAAGCAGTCTGGAAATGACGCCTCAGTACAGTGTAATGATTTTATTTTTCATTATACTGGCCATTGGACTTTATGCGGTCTGGTATATGCTGAAAACCGCATATAAAAAAGAAGGGAGGGCAGCCTGATGAATTATCCGATTTGGGAACTTACCACTTTAGGCGGCGGCTCTCTGATCGCACTGATTGCTATTTTACATGTTTATATTTCGCATCTCGCTGTCGGCGGCGGATTGTTTTTATGGTTGACCGACTGGAAGGGATTCCGGGAAAATAACGCGGATATACATGCCTTTGTAAAAAAACATACCTGGTTCTTTTTACTGACAACTATGGTTTTCGGCGGGATGAGCGGCGTTGGCATTTGGTTTATCATTGCCCTTGTTTCCCCTGCGGCAACATCATCCTTAATCCATAATTTTGTTTTTGGCTGGGCTATCGAATGGGTATTCTTTGTCGGCGAAATTACCGCTTTATTGATCTATCATTATAAATTTGATGTTCTTGACCGCAAGTCCCGGTTGAATGTAGCTTTTTTGTATTTCCTTTTCGCCTGGTTAAGTCTGGTAGTTATTAACGGTATTCTGGCTTTTATGCTTACACCCGGCCAGTGGCTGGAAACACAAAATTTCTGGCACGGCTTTTTTAATCCCAGTTATTTTTCATCGATGTTTTTCCGCACGTTTATAACTATTATGGTGGCCGGATTATTTGGCTATGTGACCAGCGTGTTTAGTAATGATGAGAACTTCCGTAATAAGATGATGAAGTATTGTTCCAAATGGCTATTGTACCCGATTCCCGCATTAATTCTTTCGGGCGTCTGGTATTATTATTCCATTCCGGAAGCGGTCCGCATTACCAATTTTTCACTTAATCCACAAAGCGCCTTGTTCGTGAATATTTTTATTATATTAACCATTGTTTTATTTATTGGCGGTGCAATTTTATCGTTGCGCTCATCTTTAAATATACAGCGCGTATTAACTTTTATCCTTTTAATTATTGGCCTGCTTTGGATGGGCGGCTATGAATACAGCCGGGAGATTGCCCGTAAACCTTATGTGATTCATGAATATATGTATTCAAACTCAATTCTTAAATCAGACGTCGATAAAATCAATAAAGTAGGATTATTAAAATCTGCACGCTGGACGAGTATCCGGGAAATTACGGATGACAATAGAAGAGAAGCCGGTAAAGAACTGTTTAATCTGCAATGTCTAAGCTGCCATACCGTGAATGGCATCCGAAATGATGTCGTTAAAAAGTCACAGGGCTATACCTACCTTGGGATTTTATCTCTTTTGAACGGGCAGGGAAAAGTACAGGATTACATGCCGCCGTTTGCCGGAACGCCGGATGAAAAACAAATACTGGCAGAATATATCACGGCTGAATTATTAGGGAAACCGGTTATAACCGAACCAGAACCCTTTAATGTGAAACCCGTTGACGAGGATAAACCGGCATTTAATTCGAAAGAAGATGAATATATTTTACTGGTCTGGAATGATCTGGGCATGCATTGTATTTCCGATTGTGATCCCTGGTTTGTCATCTTGCCGCCGGCTAATACGCTGGAAGCCCAGTTAATTAAAAGGGGGGAAACACCGGAACTTATTAGTGAAGGTGTTACACTCAACTATGAAGCGCCGGAAGGGTTTAAAAATCCGGCCAAACATGTAGACTTCTGGAAATATTCCGAGAAGACTTTTGGAAAAAAACTGGAAGAAAACATGGGATTATTCGGCAATGGCATGGATGGCGAATTTGTGTATAATGGAGACAGGATGAGTTTTATAGCGGAAGGTATTCCGGTTGTGCCTTACAGCGATGACGGTTCTTATTTGCCTTATCCGCTATTCACCATTAAGGCGGTTGATGATGAAAACGGAGAAGTGTTGATAGAAACAAAAGTAGTAGCGCCAACTTCCACAGAAATGGGATGCAAAAACTGCCATGAGGGAGGCTGGCGTGTTAACAATGTGGCCGGTATTGATGAAAAAACTTCAACGCATATTCTCGCAGTACATGACCGCATTAATGGCACAAATCTATTGGATCAGGCTAAGCAGGGTAATCCCAATTTATGCCAGAGCTGTCATGCCGATCCGGCCCTTGCAGCAGACGGCGATTCCACTGTTGTTAATTTTTCTGCAGCCATGCACGGCTGGCACGCCAATTACATACCGTATGATGACGCCCGCGCCTGTGTGTTTTGTCACCCGGCGGCCAAAACCGGTAATACCCGATGCAGCCGCGGATTTCATAATCTGCTTGATATAACGTGCACGGATTGTCACGGCAATATGCAGGAACACGGCCTGGCCTTGCTTAAAGCGGAAGAAAGCAAACTAGCTGCTAAGCGGTTAATCACAAATCTGAAACCAACCCAGGTTGAGACTGTAAATGAAATCAATCCACGCTGGCCCTGGGTAAAAGAACCGGACTGTCTGACCTGTCATGAAGATTTTGAGCAGCCGGCAGGCGAATACAACGCTTTTAATGTCTGGAATGATGAGTTTGAGGAATTATACCGGATTCAAACAGATAATATTGGTTTACGATGCTCTGCCTGCCACGGATCGACCCATGCACTGTATCCGGCTAAGAATCCGTTCAGTAAAAATCGCGATAATATACAGCCAATGCAATATGCCGGACAGCCCACACCGATCGGTTCCAATTTAAAATGCGAAACCTGTCATACGATTAAGATGGAAGAATCGGTGCATCATGAGAATATGGAGCATCTGTTCCGCAATTCAGATTTGCTGGAATAAATTTGACGCTATATTTATTGGGGTGGTTTTTAACTGGTTAAAATCACCCTGTTTTTTAGTATATTTTGGAAGTTGCTTTTATTTATATTTAAAATCCGATTCAGCTGACTTTTCTCATATAACTCTTTATTACTATTGACGATATTTTTATATTTAAGGAATCAAATTAAAATATCGGATTCCAAGTGATTACTAAAAATATTAGAAAAATTATTCAAAATGCCCTGTTCGAAGACCTGGGCAGCGGCGATGTCACAACAAATTGGATTATTCCCAAAGACCTGCAACTTAAAGGTACTCTTCTTGCTAAAGCTAATGGTATTATTGCCGGCCTTGAAGTTTTTGTGTCTGTATTTAAATTCATCGATGAGAAGGTAGAGATAGATTTTCAAATAAATGATGGTGAAAAAGTTGAAAAGGGAACGATGATTGCAAATGTGAGCGGATCCGGACGTGCTCTGCTTTCAGGAGAACGGGTAGCTCTAAATTTACTTCAAAGAATGTCGGGGATTGCCACGCAAACCAATCTATTTGTCTCTGTTGTGAAGGGAACAAAAACAAAAATTCTGGACACACGAAAAACAGTTCCCGGCCTAAGGGTACTCGATAAAATGGCGGTACAAATCGGCGGCGGGTTGAATCACCGTTTCGGATTATTTGATATGGTTTTAATCAAAGATAATCATATCAGCGCGGCGGGCAGCATTACAAAAGCAGTAGAAAGAGTAAGAGTAAAAAATAAAAATAAATTGAAAATTGAAGTGGAAGTCAAAAATCAATCGGAACTTAACGAAGCTATTGGATTAAACGTCGATCGTATTCTTCTGGATAATATGACCATTGAAGAAATGTGCGAGGCGGTTAAAATTACCGATGGACGAATTCCTCTGGAGGCATCCGGTAATATCACCCTCGAAAATGTGAGGGCCATTGCGGAAACCGGTGTGGATTTTATTTCATCCGGTATGCTGACCCATTCGGTTAAAGCTCTGGATATTAGTTTTTTAATTGAAGATTAATTTGGAGAATTGTGTTGTCTGCAAAGCAGTTGTTTGAAGATATGAAAAAAAATCTCGGCAAAATTGTACCTGAGGCGGAGTTAAAATACAAGGCTGAATTGGCTTACGAGATTATTGAATTAAAACATGAAAAAAACGCGGTTATTCTTGGCCATAACTACATGGAACCTGCCTTGTATTATACAATACCTGATTTTCGCGGGGACTCACTGGAACTTGCAAGGCAGGCGGCTAAGACAGACAAGGATGTGATTGTTTTCTGTGGCGTTCGCTTTATGGCGGAAACGGCAAAAATTTTAAGTCCGGATAAAACGGTTTTACTGCCGGCAAAAAAAGCAGGTTGTTCTCTGGCCGATAGTATTTCTGCTTCGGATGTGCGGGAATTGAAAAAGAAATTCCCCGGTGTACCGGTGGTGACCTATGTGAACACTTACGCTGATGTGAAAGCCGAAAGTGATGTTTGCTGTACTTCCGGCAACGCCGCTGAGGTGGTTAATTCCTTAAAAACTGATAAAATTATATTTTTACCGGATCAGTATCTGGCGGCCAATGTGGCCAGAGAAACCGGCAAACATATCATTTACCCAACCCGATTTCCTAAATCCAAAACAATTGATTTAACCAATCTTGAATATCAGATGATCGGCTGGGAAGGTAAGTGCGAGGTTCATGAAGAGTTTAATGTTAAGGATATTGAGAATACACGCAAACAGTTTCCTGATGTGGTAATTTTAGCGCATCCCGAATGTAAACCGGAAGTCTGCGCCGCGGCTGATTTTTCCGGCAGCACTTCGGCCATGGTGCGTTATGTTCAGGAAACGAAAGCGCCGCATTATTTATTATTGACGGAATGTTCGATGGGTGATAATATTGCAGCATCCAATCCCGATAAAGATATGTTACGCTTATGCAGTGTGCGTTGCCCTCATATGAATGAGATTAGCCTGGAAGAAACGCGCGATGCTTTAAAAAATATGCAGTATGTAATTGAGGTGCCGGAAGAAACGCGCATCAAAGCGTATAGCGCTGTTCAACGTATGATTGAGATCGGATAATATATGCTGACTGAATGTATCGAAACTGAAGTACTGATTATCGGCTGCGGTGTGGCCGGGGGAACGGTTGCCCTTCAACTGGCTGATTTGGGTATTCCTGTAACAATTACAACGCGAAGCGGTGATCAGGAAAAAAGCAGTACTCATTATGCACAGGGCGGCATCGTGTATCGCGGAAACAATGATTCCGTTGAAAATTTTTCCAATGATCTATTCCAGTCGGGAAATAATCATAATAATCCAACCGCGGTGCGTATTCTGGCAAATGAAGGACCCCGCCTGATTGATGAAATTCTGATTGAAAAACTTGGCATTGAGTTTGATAAAAATACCGACGGTACCTTGTCGTTGGTTCGTGAGGGTGGCCACCAGGTTGCCCGGATTTTACATGTGGAAGACGCAACCGGTAAGGCCATTCAGCAATCTATCTTGAAAAACCTTGAAAAACATCCCAACGTGCAATTCTTAAAAAATATTACCGCTGTGGATTTACTTACGCCGTCACATCATTCTTTAAATCGGCTGGCTGTGTACGAACCCAGCTCTGTTGTGGGCGCTTATTTATTTAATCGTGAGAATAAATCGGTAATTCGTTGTATTGCCAAAAAAACTGTAATAGCTACCGGTGGTTTGGGTCAAATATATTTACGTACGACCAATCCCCCGGGCGCAAGAGGGGATGGCATTGCCATGGCTTATCGGGCCGGGGCTAGAGTGATCAATAATGAATTCATTCAGTTCCATCCAACTATGTTTTACCATGAGTACAAACCGAATTTTTTAATTTCCGAAGCGGTTCGCGGTGCCGGAGCCCGTCTTGTAAATAAAAACGGTCAGCCGTTTATGCAGAAATACGAACCTGAATGGAAAGACCTGGCGCCCCGTGATTTAGTTGCCCGCAGTATTCATAAGGAAATAATTGAACAGGGTGTGACCAATGTATTCCTCGATCTGCATTCCTATATCAAAGGAAATGATATAAAAGAAAGATTTCCTAATATCTATTCTTCTTGTCTTCAGAATGGCGTTGATATTGCTCGGGAACCTGCCCCTATTGTACCGGCGGCTCATTATGCCTGCGGCGGTATCTGGGTGGATCAATGGAGCCGGACCAGTCTGGAAAATTTTTATGCGGTGGGTGAAGCAGCCTGTACCGGTGTGCATGGCGCTAACAGGCTGGCCAGCACTTCTTTACTGGAAGGATTGATTTGGGGAAATCGTGCGGCACAGGATATCGCTAAAACGATAAAAGATTATCAAAAACCAAAAGCTGAGGATATCCCCCCGTGGCAGCCTGCAGGTTCAGATGAACCGGATCCGGCGCTGATTAGTCAGGATATGAGCTCCATTAAAAATATTATGTGGAATTATGTCGGGTTGGTTCGTAATGCCCATCGGTTGCAGCGTGCCCTGCGTGAATTGCGCAATCTTGAAAATGAAATTGAACGGTTTTACCGGGTTACAAAATTAAGCGATGGCATTATTGGTTTGAGAAATGCCATCCGAACGGCTATAATAGTAACATCTGCCGCCTGGAGCAATAAACGCAGCATGGGCTGCCACTATCGGGAAAATTGAATTTTAATCAATCCGTTCAATATCCGCACCAATGGCTTTTAAGCGATTGGCAATATCCTCATAACCGCGATCGACTAATTCAGCACGATCGATTGTACTAATCCCTTTTGCTGATAATCCTGCGATAACAAGTGCAATGCCTGCGCGAATGTCCGGAGAACTCAGAGATTGTCCTCTTAATTTGGTTGGGCCGTTTACCAGTACCCGGTGCGGATCGCACAAGGTAATATCAGCCCCCATGGATATGAGTTTATCCACAAAAAACATACGCGACTCGAACATCCAGTCATGACAAAGCGTTACCCCTTGTGCCTGCGTGGCCAGAATAATAATCGGACTCATCAGATCGGTGGGGAAGCCCGGCCATAAACCAACCTGTATTTTTTTTGCTTCAGATTTTAACTCGGAAGGTTTGATGTGCAAAACATTTGATTCGCTGTATTCAAGCTGAACGCCCAAGCGTCTTAAATAGTATTCGGTCATCATTAAATGATCCGGTATGGCATCTTCGATTAATAAATCACCTTGTGTGCAGGCCGCGGCAATGGCAAAGGTACCAGCTTCAATGTGATCAGGTACAATACGGTGTGTAATGCCATTAAGCTTAGCAGCGCCTTCAATTTCAACGCGCTGTGTACCCGCACCACTAATATTGGCGCCCATTTTAATTAACACATTAGCTAAATCTTCCACATGCGGTTCACAGGCGGCATTATGAATTGTGGATTTTCCCGGAATTGCTGCCGCTAAAATCAAGGCATTTTCTGTAGCAGTAACTGATGCTTCCGGAAGAAAAATGGTTGCCGGACGCATATCTTTTACATCCGCTTCGTAGCCGGTATCGGTCAGCTTTATGCTAGCACCGAATGCTTCGAATACGCTAAAATGACTTTGCATATTCCGACGCCCGATAACGCAGCCACCCGGCGGTGACATTTTGATTGAACCGGTGCGGGCTAATAAACCGCTCATATATAAAATGGAAGCACGCAAACTGCCGGCCATTTCTTTATCCAGCTTATTGGTTTTTATCGGACCGGATATTTTGTAGGAATTGGATTGTATTTTCTCTACTGTTTTTCCCAGGTCTTTTAACAAGTCAAGCATAGACCAGACATCGCGAATTTCCGGCATGTTTTCCAATATGCAGGTTTCGTCCGTTAAAATAGTAGCTGCGATGATAGGAAGCGCTGCATTTTTATTACCGGCTACGGTAATTTCTCCTGATAAAGGATTACCGCCACTTATTTTAAATTTTGCCATTTTTATTTCTCTTATCTTACTCTATATTCCTCACCAAGGTTTAAAGAATGCAAAGTTATATAAATTATGAAACTTTGTTAGAGATTTAATTTTTAAATTTACCGATTAATTGCACTTCCATTTTTAAATTAATACCAAGTTTTTCCTTTGTTTTATCTTTAATCAAATTGATCAAATTAAACACATCCTGTGCTTTGGCATTACCAAGATTTTCAATGAAAGCCGCATGGTTTTCGGAGATAATCGCATCACCTTTTCGTGTGCCTTTTAAATGTAATACCTTATCCACCAGGTATCCAATGGAAACTGAGGGCAAATTGGCCTGTGATTTTTGCTCTTCAGTCAGATTTTGAAAAATGCAGCCGGCCGAACGCCAGGGCTGATTCGCCTTGTAGCGCGCCCATTTTTTTGCCGTATCACGTGCATCAGTAACATCGCTTTTTTTTAAAATTAATTTAGCACTTAATACCACTTCGCGGGTTTGATGCAAAATACTCCAGTCATAATCAAATTGAAAATAATCCTGGTCGGCTTCACGGATATTTCTGCCATCGCTGATAACAGCGCTGTGAACAAGTTCGCCAAAAAAATGATCGGCCCCGTGCATATTCATATAAATAGCCCCTCCCACAGTGGATGGAATGCCTGAAAACCATTCCAGACCGTGAACGCCTTGTTTAAATAGTTGCTTCATCAATATTCCCACAACAGCGCCGGATTCGACTTCAACAATCACAGTAGAGTTGTTATTATCATCTTTTAAAGAGAGGGATATATCCTTTGGCTGATCAAATCGCCGCTCAATTGCAGATTTATTCTGATTGATTCCCCGGAAGTCACCTATTATTTTCCATTTGGTGGCATTATTAAAAATAACCAGCCCGTCAAATCCTTCATCGGAAACGAGAATATTGCTGCCTTTCCCCACAACAAGCAGCGGAATATTGTTTTTCGTTCCTAATGAGAATGCCTGGTGCAGCATTTCGCTGGTATCTGCGCTTACAAATATTCTGGCCGGTCCGCCAATACGGAATGTAGTATAGGCGCTAAGTGCTTCGTTTTCTTTAAATTGAATACCTGCATCCTGCAGATCATTAATAAGAGTTTGCATCAATATTCTTTTAAGTGATTGTCGGATGCAAATTATTATTTTTATCCGAAATAAACAAGATTTGAATGATTTTGCTGATCAAGTTAACATCGAGCGCTAAAGCGTCAGTATCTTTTCCAAGTTTTCTTTGCTGATGTTTAGTAAACCATTCTTAACAATTCGGTTAGTCAGGGTATGCCAATTTCGGTCAGCGCTGAATATTTTTTTGAACAAAGCCAACGCTTCATCCATCTTGCCGATATTGGCCAGCGATACCGCCGTCCAAAATTGCATCTCCAGGTTACCCGGAAACATTTCCTCTGCGGCATGATATTCCTTCAAAGCTAGTTCTTCATCGTTTTTCTCAATAGCCAGATCACCGTTATTCATGTGTTCATAGGCCCGGAATACTTTCAACAATCTGGCGATTTCATCCACTGCTTCCGGATGGTCTTCCACACGTAAATCAATAAGACGGTCCTCCCAGATTTTTCCTGATGATTGGCTCTTCACAATCAATAAGCAAGCTGACTGCTGACCGCGTATATCGCCGCCGGCCGCCTGAGCCGCTTTTAATGATCCAATCATCCTTTCCGCCAGCGCACCACTGCTGTTTTCGAATGCTTCGGACATGGCCGGAACCACGTGATCGTTTAGCATCATATTAGCCTGAACCGAATAACCTTCTCCGGTTATGTGGGATGCATCGGCGATGCATTTTTCTCCCGTATAGGCGGCAACTTCACCTGCAGTATTGATGATGGATACCTGCCGGAAGGCTTTGCCTTCATCAGTACTCAGCAGCTCCTGTAGTGCATTTTGGGGTGCTATGCCTGATTTTAATAATTCCAATCCCCGGGGCCCAAATGAAACATTGACCAGGGATTGCGTGGCAATGGCGCCGATACCCGGTTCAGCCCATGCTACAATCGAGCCAACCGAAAACCAGTGAGATTGCACCGCTACGCCAATTTCCCCTGCTTCTTTATCAATAGCGATAATAGAGAATGTGTGCGTAAGAGGCTCATTGTTTATTGTCTGGCTGAAGGAAATAGATATAAGCGCAAGCAGGCTAATAAATACAATTCGCATATCATGCTCCTTAATAGTAAAACCAAGTAAATATGATAAATCTAAATATAATGAAATAGAGAGTTAAAGAATAATTTTGCTAATAAGTAGATGTGATTATAGTTTTTTTTGGTCTTTGCCGTCATCTAAAATTACAATTTTTGAGCCGCCAGCATATTCTTTATATCTCAAATCGACAGCTCGAGAGTATTGTTCAAGAATTTCCTTTATCCGATTGATGGATTTTTTAATTTCCTGAATATTTTTCTTTTGATCGATCGATAAATCCATTTTTTTTAATGATTCTTCCAGTAAGTAAAGGTTTCCTGATATGACTGTCAGAGGCTGATTGATATCATGATTGGCAGTACCCGCCATAGCCAGTATCGTATTTAACTGCTCAAGTTTTAATATCCTTTCCTGGCTTTCTCTCAGATTATGAAAGGATCGTGTTAGATCAAGATGGGTTTTTACCCTGGCTAATAATTCGGTACTATTAAACGGTTTACGAACATAATCCGAAGCGCCTGCTTCAAATCCCTCAACAATAGATTCGGTTTCTGTTTTTGCCGTAATAAAAATAATGGGAATGTTTTTTGTTTTTCTGGATTTCTTGAGCGTCTTGCAAACTTCATATCCATCAGCGCCAGGCATCATAATGTCAAGCAGTATTAAATCCGGGCTGATTAATGCGGTTTTTTCTATTGCGTCCTTTCCATTATCAAGGCAGGTCGTCTCGTATCCGTCTTTTTCAAGCAATATCTGAAGCATCTTCCGGTTGCTGATGCTGTCATCGGCAATTAAAATTAATGCTTTCCTATCCATAGTTTATGTTCTTATCCTTTAGAATTTTGAAATTCGCGGAATTGATAAGTATTCTTATAATGAAAGTTCCTTTTTTCTCCGTGATTGATTTTATACTTTCATAATTTTACCATCGTCTATAAATGGCATTATGTTAATATGGAATTAAATATTGCCTGATTCTTTACTAACATAAATTTATTCTATTTAATAGAAGTGTTTCTAAAATCAACAGTTAATCTGTAAATATTTGAAGGAATAGTCAGTCGATAATTTCTAATACCCGACGCAGCGTTTCCTCCTGGTTTGTAATCTGAATATCTTCTTCACTGCCATCATCGAAATAGATGACTATTCTTTGCGGAATGGAAGTATTTATTTCTGAACTGTGATCCTGGGCAATTCTGGCGAATTCTGCCATATCCTCTTCTTCAGGCTCAAATTCTTCGTCGTATTCCATCATATTGAAACCTTCTTCAAAATCATCCTTAACAACATCATCCGGTACAAAATCCGTCCAGCGTTCCAGAGCTTCAATGAATTCATCCTTTAAATCCGGCAGGACAAATTCCATGTCAAACGTTTCAGCGTCCTTCGATGATTTACTATCATAAACATCATCATAATCGTAGTAACTCAGTTCATCTGATGAGTTCTCATTTAAATCATTAACTTCGTAGGTAATTTGTGCTTTAACCGGTTTTGGTTTTTTGTTTTCCATATGCCAACCTCAATATAAATCATCCTAGATCGTGTGATCTATATTAACAAAAAAAATAATAAAGTGAAATAC
>JAFGKZ010000029.1 GCA_016928315.1 Calditrichaceae bacterium | reverse complement strand
TAGAACAATGATACTTTATTAACAGAGTCTTTCCAGCCTGCTTGAATAAATAATTTATATTTTAGTATTGCAATTTATATTTGGTATTTTTAATATGTTATACGTATTACCTATATCAAATACCTATCAGACTTAAAAAAAGGAAAATCATTATGCAGCGTAAGGACTTTTTAAAATCCTGTACTTTTGGTATGTGCTCATGTTTTGCATTTACAGCGCTTATGCCAAATAATATTACAGCCCAGGAAAAAACCGAGGATGAAAACCCCGAAGTAAAAAAATTACAGGGACAAATGGAATTTGTCCATAAACGCTTTGCTACCCTGCTTGGATTGATGGAAAATGAAATGGATCCCGAAAAGAGAGTAAAAATGTTTGAGGAACTAGGCCGGACCTGTTCGGCAGAGTACAAAGAGACTTATATGAAATTTGAGAATAACGTACAGGGATTCCTCGATGAGATAAAAGGCAAATGGGTAAAAGACGTTAATTATGATAAAGAAAAGCAGACCATTGAACTTATCGGTACCAAATCAGATGATTGTTTTTGTCCGCTTGCTACCAAATCTATCACACCGGAACTATTCTGTGAATGTTCCAAAGGTTGGCAGAAGGGAGTATTTGAAGGTATTAGCGGTAAAAAAGCGGAAGTTAGTGTTTTGGAATCCGTATTACGCGGCGGGGATCGCTGCTCGTTTAAAATTGTTATGAGCTAATAATAATCACTCTGATAAGTGCAGCGAAGAAGAATCTGACTCTAATTTATAAATCCGTTGTTACATACACCACATATTACCTGATAAGTGATTAATGGAAATTTTAGCTGATTACGGTTTAATCGGATTATTTACGGCTGCATTTTTTGCCGCCACAATCTTACCTTTAAGTTCTGAAGCATTGCTTTTATTCATAATCGCTTCAGGTGATCAGATCATGATTCCTGTTTTGGTTGCTTCCATGGGAAATATTGCCGGATCATTTTTAAATTACTATCTGGGCTGGAAAGGGAATCGTCTGATATTAAATAAATTTTTCAGATTAACTGATGATGAAATCGAAAAAGCGAGTCAGCGATTTGTAAAATACGGTTCGTTCAGTATGCTGTTTGCCTGGGTGCCTGTCATCGGTGATCCGCTAACAGTCGTCGCCGGAATTTTTAAGATGAATATATGGCTGTTTACAATACTGGTGGCTATCGGGAAATTTAGCCGCTATCTTATTCTTGCTTTAAGTTTTTCTGCTCTATAAAAAAAGGACAGCTGTTAATCGACTATCCTTTCCAAAAACATTTTATAACCTTAGAATTTCTTTTTATAGAAATGGCAATAGGGCTGTTTACCGTTATTTTGATAATATTCCTGGTGGTAATCTTCTGCCGGCCAAAATTTCTCTGCTTTAACCACCTTGGTGGCTACATCGTAACCTTTTGATTCCAGTATTTTAATTAACTTCTCAGAAACCGCTTTTTGTTTTTCATTATGATAGAAAACCATCGAACGGTACTGATAGCCAATATCTGGTCCCTGACGATCGACCTGCGTTGGATCATGGATTTCAAAAAATAATTTAGTCAGGTCCTCATAACTGACCAAATCCGGATCAAACTCAACTTGTATGGCTTCAACATGTCCGGTGGCGCCGCTGCATACTTCTTTGTAAGTAGGATTATCCTTTGTACCGCCGGTATAGCCAACCGTAGTTGATAATACGCCGTCTTGTTTTTGAAAATAGTATTCAACGCCCCAAAAACAGCCGCCGGCAAAGGTAGCTGATTCTGTTGTTTTATCCATAGCTGCTTTCGCATCATTTGGTATAAATTTAAGCGAAATAGAGTTAACACAATGACGAGTATTTTTATCAGTAAATCCTTCATTTAGAAATACATGTCCCAAATGTCCTCCGCAATTATTGCAGATAATTTCTGTCCGACGTCCATCGGCATCCGGAACGCGTTTAACCGCGCCCGGAATTTCATCTTCAAAGCTCGGCCAGCCGCAATGGGAATCAAATTTGTCTTCCGATTTATACAATGGTGCATTACATTGTCTGCAGATATAGGTACCGGTTCCTTTGTGATCCGTATATTCTCCGGTGAAAGCTCTTTCCGTTCCTTTGTGGATGATAACCCGTTCTTCCTCGGGTGTTAATTTATTATATTTCATTTTTGTTTCCTGTGAATAAATAATTACTGTTAAAATAAACACACTCAATGTCATTACAAAAATAGATTTTACACACATACTGTTTTCTCTCAAATTTAAACTATTTGTTTAAACGTTCAAATTGATTATAAAAATCCTTAGTATACCATTTTTTACTCTAGTGCCATCTTTGAATAATTCAATTTCTTCTAACATACATGTGTTAAATTTGTGAATGATGTTAGAAAAATACAAAAAAAAAGGCTGAATATATCAGCCTTTTAAGTACGTAAACCAGTTATCTGAATTTATTTTACTAAGACAAGTTTAAGTCTGGAAATCTGATCCGATGCGTGTAAAATCGCATAATAGACACCGGAAGATGTATCCTTGCCATTCTTATTTTTACCGTTCCAGTTCACTCTGTAACTACCCGGCATTAGGGTCGAATTCAAAATAGTATTAACCAACCGGCCATTAATATCATAAATCAATATTTTAATTTGTTTTGAGGATTGTAACTGAAATTTGATTGTTGTACTCATATTGAATGGGTTAGGATATGCCGGAAATACCTCCACTGATTTTGGAAGAATTTGGTCATTTTTACTTATTGTATTTGGTGTAATAGTCAGTTTGGATAACCCTCCTGCTGTAGCAAACCAAATGCTTTTTTTGTCCGGATCGATAGCGATATCTCTCACATCATTAGAAACCAGCCCGCTGTCAACCGTAAAATTAGTCCAGGTTGTATCAGCAGGTATTAGTTTTGATACGCCGCCGGTTGTGCCAATCCAAACTGCTTCGGTAGAATCTTGCGCGAGCACCTGTACGTTATTATGAACTAATCCGATTTCTGTTGTATAACTTATCCAGCTGTAAGGATTTTTTAGATAGATATCCATATGCGATTCGCCGGTATGCGTTGACAAACCAAACTGGGTTCCAAACCAGAGATCGCCATTTTTTGCAACCAGTACAGCCGTCACCGTATCCGACAATAAACCGGGTTGAATGCGATAAGGTGGTTCAGGGATATTAAAGGTTGTCCATTGTTTCCAGATTGTAGATGCGCCTGATATACCATCAACATCATAATTCAAGCGCGTAACGCCGCCGCCGAGCGTTCCTAAATACTGCATTAACGTTGGCTGTTGATTAATACACAACACTTCATCACGTTCCAGATAGTATAATTCATTTGCAGAAAATGATTCCCAACTTGTGTCGGTGACGACAGTGATACCGCTGTCCGTGCATATCCAGCGGGTATCAAGAGCATCAATGTTCATCGAGCTGATATGATTGCTTATTAAATCAGAATTCGCAACGCGGTAGGGTTCTTCCCAAACAATATCATCGATAGAATTAATTTGACCTACGGACACACCACTATCGGTTCCCAACCATATAGACTCAGCATTTGTTCGTATCGAACTTATTGCATATCCTGCCAGATCATTAGAAACATCATATGAAATCCAGGCAGAACCGTTATAACCGGTTAATCCGGAATCACTGCCAATCCATAAGATACCGTCATCACTCATTTGAAGCGAACTTAGATTATTGCTTTTTAATGGAGAATTATCGGTTTTAAACGATTCCCATTGGTAAGTTTGTGGTAAAACCAAAAGAGGCGCAAGTATAATAAATGTAATTAATTTTATTTTCATATCTTCATCCAGGTTAGCTGTATTATTTTATTAAAATCATTCTTTTTTCAAAATGTATAACAGAGCTTTGCATTTTTATTGTTAATCGGTAAATATAAATACCGCTGGTTAAATTGGCTGCGTTCCATGTAATCTCATGTTCGCCTGCTGAGCTGTATTCCTGAATAAGGGTTTCAATTTTTTGTCCCAATGTGTTATAAATAGTTAAATCAACCTGAGCAGGCTGGTTCAAATAAAATGGGATTGTAGTGTTTGGATTAAACGGATTTGGATAATTTTGTCCCAAATGAAAAATTTGCGGTATTGTTTCTTTGTTAACAATTGCAGATGCTTCGTGTGATTTTACCAACTCAATTCCATCTCCGGTTTCTAAATTTCTTGTGTATTGCATATCCGTTGCATTATTCCAATGTTCATGGGTTCCGAGTGAGGTTAAGGGTATATCATCATCTTCAGGATCATATGTAAAATCATCTGGCCATTTTGTGGGATCTGCAGCCTGTTGAAGATGATCGTCCGTACCTTCGATATTTGGATAGGCCTCTGCGCCCCAGTCCGTAATATTATACTCAGTTCTCAGGAAATCATGTGCTACCGATTCAAGCGCTATGGGATCTATCGATGCAAATATTGAAGACGTATAATCGCCATTAAACGGCGCCATATTCCATTTTCTGGGCTTGTATAATTCATGATTACTACCTCCCCACAAAGCATCCAGGATATTAACAACCGTTTTACCACCTAAATGCTCGTGGCCCAACAAATCAACCAAAACACGGTATTTACCATAACCATGATTCTCAGCTGCGCCATCGCCCGGGCTTACTAATCCCCGGTGCAAATGTTCCGCGCCTGATTCTGTGTGTGATCCAAAATGGCTTTTTGCCAATAAAGTAATGCCGCCGCGAATATGCCCCTTTAATGCGGCAATATTAATCATGTATCTGGCGTCATACATTTGCTGATAAATTTTATCATGAACATCCGTGCCGGTTGAAGCAATATCTCTATCCGAATAATGAATAACATCATTCGCGGTCGGCACTGAAAGTGTTCTGCCATATGCTTCACAATCCTTCATCTGTTCCCAAAAGTTTCCGTTTACACCCATATAATGTACATCAGGGAAATCAGCATTCAGTATATCATAGTAAACTTTATTAATATTAAGGTGAGGGTCACCTACATAAATTACATCCTGCGGTATCCCCGCTCCGTTGACCAGTTGATCAAGTGTGGCCAGAATGGTATAAGGTGAGGTTGCAGCCATGTCCGGTGGATATGAACCCCAAACGGTTCCTTCTCTTTGGGCAAGGTCTGCATTCATATTAAATGTAAGTCCTACGCCCTGATTATTTGTTTTAATAAAAATCTTATCGCCGGCCTGATAACCGCGATTTTCCCCTTTAACTGTGCGATTAAAATAGGTAAAAATCGAATCCCAGGCTGTGGCAATACTAGAAGCGCCGGTGAGTGAAAGCAAAGTTTCCGAAAGCATGTCTTTAATTATGGCTTCATTATTATTAGAAGGTACATAGTAGATATTATCCAAGGTATCAATGACATCATTACCATTGAATGTACCATCACAGTTCTCGTTAGTTGCATCAGGATTCCATGTCCATACAACACGGCCTGGGAAAATACCCCTGGCCTGGCCTATGGCGACATTTGCCGGCAGCTCTTCGAGCATTGCCGCCTTCGATGCCTGAACGGGTTCTGCTGAATTGAAAGCAAACCATAATCCAAATGTTACAAAAACCATAACAGCTATAATTCCGGATATGTACCGCGAATCTTTGAAACTTATTTTTGCATATTTAAATGCAGCTATCGATCCGGCTATACCGAGTAAATACACGATAAAACTGGAAGCTAACGGCGCAGCTACACGCATACAGGGATAGCCGGCCCTTGATGGTTTTGGAATTACCCGAATTAAAAACCAGATTAAGGATCCGATCCCTAGAAATGGGAAAAATAATTTAGTCCAGAATTCCTTCTCATAAATTCGTTTAAACATATTCTCCATGCTAATACCTCGAATTGTAAAAAATTAAAGTTAACTATTTTTATTTTCATCCATTATACAGATAATAGATGCCATCCTAAATATAAAACATTCGACCCATATTTCAAAATTTTAAATCGGTTCAAAATAACTGATAAATATGCTGCATCCTTTTTGAATTTTATACGTAAAAACGGGTATCATTTCTAAAAAAGAGGCTAAAATGGAAATCATAGGCATTTTAATCGCAGTAGTCATTATCGTTGCATTCATAAAGTTTCTGGGATTACTTTTGCATGCGGGCATATGGGTGATTGCCTTACCGTTCAAAATTATCTTTGCGGTTATTGGTACGATCATAATGGTTGCTATTTTAATACCTTTAGGCATTTTGGGCGCCATAGCAAGCATTGTAGTTATTCCTATGACTCTAATTGTTCCGTTGACGCCTTTCCTTTTAATAGGGTTAGGCCTATGGCTGCTGATCAGAAAAAATAGTTAATATCCATGCAAAACCCGCCACGCCCTGCTCATGAGGAAATTAACAGGGGGTTTTTCTACATGATTCCACGTTGAAAGTAAAAAAATATTCAAGTATCCTGTATCATTCTGTGTTTATCTGAATCTTAATAAGTAAATAATTATAATTTGTGAAATAAATCAGCAATTTAAAGAGTATATAATTTGAGTAATTTTAAAAATATGATTAGGAAATAATTATGATGAATAAAAAATATATTTTT
>JAFGKZ010000291.1 GCA_016928315.1 Calditrichaceae bacterium | reverse complement strand
TAGGTTAAACGATAAGCCTTATCCGATAAGAGAAAATTCTTTTGAGATGTGGAATTCTTGGGTTGATAAGGATATTATATCAAAAATACGTAAATATGTAAAAATTAATTTAGATTGGTTTTATATAAAATCAAAGAAACAAATACAATATAGAGATCGGATGGAAAATGAAGAATTATTTACCCTATTAGCTTATTTGGATTTTCGTAAAACATATAATAAAGAAAATATGAAATATTTAGAAATTTATCAGAAAGGTGATCGTATTAATGCCCGTGTAAGAGATAAAAAGGATGTAACAAGTGTCATGAGTTCAATTTCTGAAGATGTAGAATTAAAAGAAGCTTTTCTTTGCAGTATTGAAAATATCTTAGAGTTTATAAATAAATTAATTATAATTTTCAAAATAGTATTGCCTGATAGAAGCAATCTCAATGAATCATTAGAACAAATGCTAGAATTAGTATTTAAAGCTGGGAAAACCACAATAAATTATCGTAGGACATTACAAGATTTTTACATACTATGGGTATTAGTAAACAATTTAAGCAGTGATTCAATAGAAAATAATGAACATCAACTTATTAACGATATTAAAAGTATATTTATAAAAATGAAAAATATTGATAAGTCAGAAATATTAAACAATCTTGGTTATGAAAGTTTTATAAATGCAATAGAAAAGTTTGACAAGAAATATAAATACGTATCTGTATAACTATGCGTCAAGGCGACGCCAGGGCGGATGACGAAATCCAAAAAATTTGCTCTACGCATTTAGTTAGGTACGTAATTCAAGTTACGCTGATCGTAAGCCCTGGCGCGCCTTACGCTCATGTTAAGTGCTACCCGAGCATAAATACAAATATTGATTTTGCTAATATTATTTCATTATCAAAAAAAGTTGTAGAAATTATAATATGTAAGAGGAATAGTTAAAATGCAAATTGATTATATAGTTTGTCCGGAGAAAATTGAAGACAAACTTGAATCTAAATATTATATGACAGGAAAATAAGCACGTCAGGTTTTGCTCAATGAACCTCGGATTAGATTCGCTGAAAAAGGTTATATTTCAGGAGATGACGTTTATGTTGCCTTTGGACAGACTTTCGAGGGAAGATATTTATCGGTATTTTTTATACATAAACCTGACACAAAAACAGCAATTATAATAAGCGCTCGTGATATGAGTAAAAAGGAGAAAAAATCGTATGGACGAAAATAAAAAATTAACCAGCATTTCAAAAGCAGACACATTGGAGAAAGTTGGAGATTTTTGGGACACCCATGACTTTACCGATTTTGACACTGACGCGCCTGATGTTGAATTCAAAATTTCTTGTGCTATCCCGATTGAGTTGGATTTATTGTCTTCGGTGGAGCAGCAAGCACGCAAACGCGGGATAAAAGTTGAAACTTTAGTAAATCTTTGGTTGCAGCAGAAGATAGCTGAACAGACTAAAAATACATTAGTTGAGTAGAGAAATGGTTTGCTCAGGCAAGAAACTGGACGCAACTATCGTTAATATCAATTAAATGTAACTACTCAGGTTGGCTGGTTCAGGGTTCACGGTTAGAAACTTTTTGTTTTTATTTGTCAATGTGTCTGGGAAAAAATTTCTTAAATTTAAAAGCAGCTTAACGAATACTGATAAACTCTGAACCGCGAACCTTTGAAGCCTGAACCTGAGTAGTTACAATTAAGTTATAAATTAACAGTACAAAAAACACCAGAACATTGCATTAACGCGGCCGCAAGGCTCTGGCGCGATTTTGACATTTTGAGCTGTGTAGCAGGTAGATGTTGAAGTTGAAGCATGCGTTTAATCCTGCAGCAAGTTATACAAATCGTTTAGTTTCAATTATGACCAACATCTCCTTCACAAACAGAATCAAAAAAATGTTATCTAACACAAATTCAGGCCTTTATCTATGAGTCCAGTCTAAAAACCGCGAATTACACTAATTTCACGAATTTAAATCGGCTTAAGTTCAATAAAAACAATTAGTGTAATTTGTGAAATTAGTGGTTAAAGTCTTTTTGGAGTTAACTCATCTATAGACCCGCAAATAACGAAAAAAGGAGGACCAATCAATGAAATCCAAATTAAGTAACCACAAATCAAAAAATCTGATGTCTCGCCGAAAATTCATCAGTACCACTGCAGTCGCGGCCGCCTCCATTTCCATCGTGCCAAGGCATGTTTTGGGCGGTGCTGGATATATTCCTCCCTCAGATAAAATCACCATTGCCAACATCGGCTGCGGCACACAGGGCTTGCGGGAAATGACACGGTTGGTGGAGAATCCGGAGGTTCAGATCGTCGCGGTGTGTGATCCGAATAAATTCACCACGAATTATCTGGACTGGTCGCCTTTTGAGATTCGGGATTTGATTCGCACTGCACTGCAGGAACCGGATTGGGGGGCAAATTATCAGGGAATCCCCGGCGGCAGGGACATCGGCCAGGAATTTGTGGAGAAATATTACGGTAAAAACAAACCTTCCGGTAAATATAAGGGTTGCAAGTCTTACGAGGACTACCGGGAGTTGCTTGATAAGGAAAAGGATATCGATGCCATCAAAATCATGACGCCGGATCATCATCATGCCCACCTGGCTATTGCCGCCATGAAAAAAGGGAAACATGTCATTACGCACAAACCCATCGCCAACCGAATGTCGGAAGGGAGGCTCGCCATTGACATCGCCCGGAAATCCAAAGTGAAAACCCATCTGCTGGCCTGGAGCGAAAGGCCTGAATATCAATTTATTCTGAAATGGATCAACGATGGGGTCATTGGCACGTTAAAAGAGATACACAACTGGTCAAACCGGCCGGTGTGGGAACAGTGGCCTGTCCGGCCTGCCGATACACCCCCTGTTCCGGAAGGCTTTAATTGGGATTTATGGCTGGGACCGGTGCCGGATATGCCCTATCATCCGCACTACACGCATAATGTATTCCGCGGCTGGTATGATTTCGGCGGTGGCAGTATTGCCGATATGGGGCATTACAGTCTGTTCCCGTTGTTCCGAACTTTTGGCATCAATACGCCGCCAGTGAGTGCCAAAGCTTACGGTACGACCCATCGCTATGTGGATGGCAATACCTATTTATGGGTCGAGAATGATGTCGCTTTTCCATTGTCCTGCCTGATCCAGCTTAGCTTCCCCGCGCAGCAAAACCTGCCGGCTTTTGATCTCTACTGGTACGATGGCGGCATGAAACCGTTTATCCCCGAAGAGCTTAAAGAAGACAATCGGGATATGCCGGATGAAGGGATGATGTTTGTGGGGGATAAAGGAAAGATTCTGGCCGGATTCCGCGGCGATCATCCCGAAATTATCCCGGCCCGGCTGATGGCGGCTTATCAGGGAGAAAAAGAGGTGCCAGAGAGAGAGCCCGGCAGACGTCCTGACCTCTGGGTATCGGCCATTAAAAATAACGAGGAGTCGCCAGGCAGTTTTATATATGCCGGACCGGTAACCGAGACCATCAATCTGGCTGCCGTGGCTTTGCGGGCGAAGAAAAAAGTGGATTATGATTCAATCAATATGAAAATTACCAATGATGAGGCAGCCAATAAATATCTGACACGGGAATATCGAACTGGCTGGGAACTATAAATAGAGGCTGGCCATAAAAACGCCCGGAACTGTCATTGCGAGGCGTTTTTTGCCGAAGCCTGTTTTTTAAGGCTCGCAATCACCCCTCATAAAGCAACAGGAGATTGCTTCGTCGCAAAAAACGCTCCTCGCAATGACAGCGTTCGGAATTTTCGGAATGACATCAAATAAGGAGCGACAAAATGGATGAAAAGAAAAATCAATCTTCGAGAAGAGATTTTATGAAAAAAACAGCCGTACTGACAGCCGCTGGTATGGTTGCACCGGCTTTGATGAACACGTCAAGTGCCCTGGCAACGCCCCGGATGACCTATGATGATATATCACTGGCCCAATGGGCGCTGGTGGATGAAATCAGGGCCGGGAAATGGAAAAATCTGGATTTTCCGCGCATTGCCCGCAAAGACTTTGGCATTAATGGTATCGAGTTTGTGAATACCCTTTTTGAAGTGCCAACCGTCGAATACCTCAATCAACTGAAAAAAAACGCCGATGACCAGGGAGTGAAAATGGTGCTGATTATGGTGGATGCCGAAGGTGACGGCTGTGAACCCACCAGAGAATTGAGGAACCAATTTGTGATCAATCATAAAAAATGGATTGATATTGCCAACTATCTTGGTTGTTGTGCCATCCGTACCAATTGCCGCGGGCCGAAAGATGTCGATAAGACGCAAGCACTCGAATGGGCGACAGAATCGTACAATCTGCTGTTGGAATACGCCATGCCGGCAAAGATTAGCGTCTGCATTGAAAATCATGGCGGTGTATCGAACGATGCTGACTGGATGGTAGCTTTGATGAAAGCGGTGAACAACCTATATTTCGGCACCTATCCCGACTGGCGGCGCCCAAGCGACGATTTTGATAATTATGCCTATCTCGAAAAAACGCTCCCCTGGGCGGTGGGAATGTCATACCGCAATCAGCCCACTGAAGCGCTATCGGCCAAAATGATCAATTTGTGCCGGAATTCAGGCTATAAAGGCTGGTACGGAATTGAATCGTCCGGCCGGGAGGCGATAGTCGAGGGAAAGAGAATTCTCCAGAAGTATTTGTTGAATAAGTAAAATTTGCACATAGCTATATTTAGACTATCATATCCGATTGCAAGGCGAAAAGGGGACAGGATAACAGGATCTTCAGGATTTACATGATTAAATAATAACCTGAAATTCTAAAATTATAATTTGTAATGTTCTGAATTATTTCAGAACCCCCTCCTGCCACTGCCGTCAGGCTAATATTATAACTCTTTTAATTACAATAAGTTAAAATTGAATTGCCGTAACCGTTCACAGGGGGAATAAATTAAACGTTTCTGTCATGCCCGAATGCTTTTGTCGGGCATCCATTTGTCAAAAAAAGTATGGATTCCCGCCAAAAACATGCGGGAATGACAGATT
>JAFGKZ010000290.1 GCA_016928315.1 Calditrichaceae bacterium | reverse complement strand
ATTGAAAATAACATGTTTAAACACTTAATTAAAGCCTGTCTTAACACTCAGACCATTACTTTTGCTGAGCTAAGGACATAATCATTAAAAAAATATCGGATAATAAACAGCTAAAAAATATGAATCTTCAGAATTTGTAACCAGGATGGTTTTAAAATTAGCTTTACAAAAAAACATGCGTTTAATGTGAAATTTTTTTCTTAATTTTAATGTTAATACTGATGAAAAAACAAACTGAAAATAGTCTAAGCTTAATAACGCTTCTTCAGAGAGATGATGAAAAATGGCTGAGCGGAGTCATAAAATAAAAATAAAAAAACCTAAAATTGCCGTATTCAGTTCTAAAAGCTGGGTATTGAATTCTTTCACAAAAGTGAATGATGATTTCAACTTTGAAGTTGCTTATCATGAATCCCGGCTTTATGAAAAAACAGCGCCTCTGGCAAAAGGCTATGATGCTGTGTGTGTTTTTGTGAGTGATATTGTAAATGCACAAGCACTGGATATTTTGAAAAAAGAAAATGTGAAACTGGTGGCACTGCGCTGCGCCGGCTTTAATAATGTCGATATAGAAAAAGCGCAAGAGTTAGGGATAGGCGTTGTGCGTGTTCCCGCTTATTCTCCGTATGCTGTAGCCGAACATACGCTTGGATTGATTTTATCCCTGAACCGGAAACTCCATCGCGCCTATCTGCGTGTCAGAGATTCAAATTTTGCTCTCGACGGGTTAATGGGCTTTGACATACACAACAAAAACATTGGTGTAATCGGCACAGGTAAAATAGGACAAGTGTTTATAAATCTTATGAAAGGTTTTGGATGCGATATTCTGGCTTATGATAAGTATCCAAATGAAGAAGTAAAAAAACAGGGTGTTAAGTATGTTGAATTGCAGGAACTTTATGCAAAAAGCGATATTATATCCCTGCACTGTCCGTTAACGTATGAGACTTATCATCTGATTAATGAATATGCTATTTCCGCGATGAAAGATAATGTCATGATTATCAATACCAGCCGCGGCGCTTTGATTGATACGCAGGCGGTTATTGACGGCCTGAAAAGCGGAAAGGTTGGTTACCTGGGACTGGATGTTTACGAAGAAGAGGAAGAGCTTTTTTTTGAGAATCTTTCTGATACCATTATTCAGGATGATCAGTTTGTGCGCCTGCAAATGTTTCCCAATGTTTTGATAACAGCGCACCAGGCTTTTTTTACATCTGAGGCAATTCATAATATTGCCCGGACAACATTTGAAAATATTGAGGAATATATCAAAACCGGTAAATGTAAGAATGAGATTCGACCCCAGAAACGATAGATCGTAATATTTATTATTTGTCTATGGATTCAATCGCTTCATAATAATATCCGATTTCAAGAATTATTTTTTTAATTTTATAGTTAAAGCTACATATGTTGAATCATTAGAAAAATGAATATTGTGAATATTCTGTTCATAAAAATTACCTATTTCCTTTCTCAAATTATTACAATACTGCGCCGAATCTCAATTCCATCTCAACTTAAGTTCGGGTAAGTTTAATAGGTCAGGTAAGATTGCACTGGCGTAAGATAAGTAAATTTATTTTATATACAGGCGTTTATGCATTGAAAATATATACGAACAAAACCCGGCAGCCGAATAAAATATCATTTTTCACCTTGCTGTTCTCATTTCTGTTAAGTGTAAATTCAACTTATCTGCAGGCAGATTCCGAAGGCATAAAGTTTGAATTTATTTCTATTGAAGACGGCCTGTCCCAGAATCAGGTTAATTGTGTCTATCAGGACAGCCGGGGATTTATCTGGTTTGGCACACAGGATGGGCTCAACCGGTTTGACGGATATGGTTTCAAGATATACCGGCATGATCCTGAAAATCCGGAGAGTCTTAGCGATTATGCAGTCAATAATATCATTGAGGATCCGCTGAACCCCAAAATTTTATGGATCGGTACCAGTGAAGGGTTGAATCGTTTTGACCGTGAACTGGAAACATTTACCCATTTCATGAATGATCCGGCTGATTCGGCCAGTTTAAGCAACAACCAGGTTCGTACGTCATTTTTCAGCCGGGATGGTTCATTGTGGATTGGCACAGATGAAGGATTGAACCGGTATAATCGCGATACCCATGGATTCACCAGGTATGTTTATGATCCTGAAAAACAAAACGGATTGCCATTTCCTGTGGTTACGGGTTGCGCGGAGGATGATAGCGGGAATATCTGGATCAGCGGTAGAGGTCTTTGTTTGTTCGAAAGAAAAACTAATCGTATTATAAATTTTCCACAGGATTCAGATGATGAAACTGCTCTGAAGGGCAATTTTCTGACAACTCTTTATAAAGCCCGAAACGGTGTTCTTTGGGCCGGCTCATATTTTGGAATTTATAAAATCAGTAAACAGGCGCAAATAAAAAAGGGTGGATCGGTTTCGTATCATGTTGCTAATTCAGATCCCGGAAATCAAAACAGTTTTATATATGTAAGATCGATTTTTGAGGATCGTGCGGGCAAACTTTGGATTGGATTTCTTACCGGTGGATTTCTGCGATTTAATCCTTTTACAAACCAATTTACAGAATATCCGATAAACAGTCCTGATGCACCGGATTCTGTTGCAGTGCCGGTTCGTTCAATACTTGAGGATAATTCGGGTATTTTATGGCTGGGCACAGGCGGATTCGGCGCCGCTAAACATAACAAAGTGAAAAAACCATTTGATATCTATCGACAAAACGCTAATGATAATCAATTGCTGATAAGTAATGAGATATCCACTGTTTATGAAGATAATCGCGGCTACTGGTGGATCGGTACGTATTCAGGCGTCAGCCGGTATGACACAGGCTCAAAAAATTACATCCATTATCGACACGAACCAAACAATCCGCAAAGTCTTAGTCATAATGATGTCCAATCCATATTAAGGGACAGGCGTGGAAATTTGTGGATAGGAACATTCGGCGGCGGTCTAAATATGCTTAATGAGCGGACAGGCAGATTCGATCGTTTCAGATACCGCTCGAATGATACCACAAGTCTTTCCAATAATTATATACATTCGATTTATGAAGATAGTAAGGGCAATTTATGGATCGGAACCGGGGGCGGGGGCCTCAATAGGTTCGATTATGAAAAGAGCGCTTTCGTTCGGTATACCCGAAATTCCGCAAAAGAGAACTGGCTGCGATCCTCAGAAATAAATTGCATTCTGGAAGATCATAGCGGGGCCATCTGGCTGGGAACAACCCTATTCGGGATATATAAGTTCGATGCGGCGGGAAAGAAATTTATCGAATTCATGCATCGGATGGATGATCCGTCAAGCCTTAGTAGTAATCGCGTCATATCGATCTATGAGGATAAAAAACATAATCTCTGGATTGGGACATTTGGCGGAGGTTTAAATATATTTGACCGTGAAAAGGCGTCATTTACTCATTATACTACAAAACACGGATTGCCGGGAAATACCATTTTTGGCATTCTGGAAGACGATTTTGGAAATTTGTGGTTGAGTACGGATAACGGTATATCGAAATTTAACCCGGAAACCGAAACATTCCGGAATTACCACACCAGCGACGGGCTTCCGTCAAATCAGTTCAGCCTTGCAGCCTGTAAATGCCGGGATGGATCAATGCTGTTTGGAACGGGCAGCGGTCTGATGCATTTTTCTCCTGACAGTATTATGGATAATCCCTATACCCCGCCGGTAATAATTACAGATTTTCAAATATTCAATAAATCCGTACCGATTGGGTCGCCTAAAATTAACACGGAAATTAGAACATTTCTTGATAAAAGTATCAGCGAATCGAATAGCATTGAACTATTCTATAATGAGAATGTATTTACTTTTGAATTTTCTGCGCTTCACTATGCTGCACCCTACAAAAATCAATACAGGTATAAAATGGAAGGCTTTGACCGTGATTGGGTTAATTCCGGAAACCGGCGATTTGCTACCTATACAAATCTTGATCCCGGTGAATATGTGTTCTATGTTAAAGGCTCCAATAGCGACGGGCTATGGAATGAACAGGGAACATCTGTTATTATAAAGATACTTCCCCCCTGGTGGCGTACAGCGCAGGCTTATGTTATTTATCTTGTGTTATTTGGCTTAATGGTATATGGTCTGCGCAGGTTTGAACTTAATCGTGAAAAAATGAGAAGCCAGCTCAGAATGCATGCCTTCGAAACCAGGAAATTGCAGGAAGTGGACCACTTGAAGTCACAATTTTTTGCGAATATTTCACATGAATTCAGAACGCCTTTGACATTGATATTAGGACCGCTGGAAAACTTATTAACCCGGATAAAAGACAAATCTATATCAGCAGAATTGAAATTAATCAAGCGCAATTCAGAAAGACTGCTCACTTTAATCAATCAAATTCTTGATCTATCCCGGCTTGAATCAGGCAAAGAGCAATTGAGCGTCGTACGGGGAGACTTCATTAACGTTCTACGGGGAATCGTCATGTCTTTTGCATCACTGGCGGAACAGCGGGATATAGATATCATATTTGAGTCAGCCTACGGAAATAAAGACCCGGACATTTATTTTGACCGGGATAAGGTTGAAAAAATATTTACTAATTTGCTATCCAATGCTTTTAAGTTTACGCAGGATAATGGGATGGTAAGAATAGAGGTAAACAGAAGCGCGGAAACTGCACATCCGGACAACTCTGAGATCAGGACGGAATTTGTGGTAGTTACAATTACGAATTCCGGATCATTAATCCCGCAGCATGAAATAAATCACATTTTTGATCGTTTCTACCGGGCGGAATTTGCCGGAGAAAACGGGTTCCAGAGCACCGGCATCGGACTCGCTCTGGTAAAGGAACTTACCAGTCTTCATCATGGAGTTATAACCGTAAGTAGTTCGGAAGAAGAGGGTACCAGTTTTTCCGTTTTTCTTCCAATCGGCATGTCCTGTTTTGCTGCCGGTGAGATCGGGGATGAAGTGTTCTCCGGCGCCGGGAATGTTCAGATAACTACAATATCAGATTCCGAAGTACAAAAAGAAGCCGATTTAAAACAGATCAAATACGCATCTGAATCTGATAAACCGATTGTTCTTGTCGTTGAAGACCACACGGATGTACGAAAATATATTGTCGGCCATCTGCATCCGGACTACTGCTGTCTGGAAGCGTCCGATGGGGAAGCGGGATTCAAAGCGGCAATGGAGCAAATTCCGGATCTGGTAATCAGTGATGTTATGATGCTCAATTTGGACGGGTACCAGCTATGTGAACGTCTGAAAACGGATCAGAGGACCAGCCACATACCCGTAATTCTTCTAACCGCCCGGGCGGGAGAAGAGAATAAAATTAAAGGATTGGAAACCGGCGCGGATGATTATCTCATTAAACCCTTCAATGTCAGAGAACTGCAGACGAGAGTGAAGAACTTAATAAATCAGCGTCTCCGATTACGCGAACGGTTTCATAAGGAAGGTTTTCTTAAGTATACGGATATGCCGGTGACGTCGGTTGAACAGAATTTTTTAAATAAGCTGCGTGAGGTTTTAGAGAAGCATATAGGAGATGAAAATTTGGGCATTGAAATATTATGCGACAAGCTGGCTATGAGCGCCCGGCAGCTTCAGCGGAAAATCCGCGCATTAACCGGCGAAAGTCCGACAGACCTCATCCGTTCAGCCCGCCTCGAACGCGCCCGGTATTTGCTGGAAAATCATTCCGGAAACGTAACTGAAATTGCCTTTTCGCTCGGATTTAATAATCTATCCTATTTTGCCCGCTGTTTCCGCGACCGTTTTGGCATAGCGCCTTCGGAATATACGAAAAACTGATTATCCCCTTATAAATCTTTACTATAAATCCGTAAAATTCCTTTGCATTGGCTGATTTTGTCGCCTGAGTGATACTATTTGTCGTTTCTGTGTTAGGCAAAGCGGCTGAATTGCTTTAGTATTGATGAAAAATTATTTCACAAAATATTAACTAATTAAGGGGGAAATCATGAGATCTTTTATCATCTCAATTTTTATTATTTTTTATACGGCCACTTTAACTATAGCCCAGAGTAACTGGGAATGGCAAAAGCCTTTACCGCAGGGAAATACCATAACTTATTTTAGGACATTTGGCGGGGATTCAATTTTTGCCTATGGATGGTTTGACGGTTTAGTGATGCGCAGTATTAACGGCGGACAAAATTGGGACTTGAATTACCAGGTTAGCGGCTCACGATATGTGAATCAGGTCTGCTTCACAAATATTAATACAGGCTGGGCGGTCGGAGACAGCGGCCGGGTGCATAAAACTACCGATGGCGGACTTAGCTGGACCGGGTATGCAGTAAACGATCCGACGCTCTATTCACGCTACAGCGCAGTGTTTTTTATTAATGATATGCTGGGCTGGGTCGCGGGTAACAGTGAAAATATATCAAGAACCATCGATGGCGGGGAAACCTGGACGCATTATCCATACTCGCCAACTGCCACAATTTACTCTATATATTTTTTGAATGATACCCTTGGATGGGCTGCCGGGTCCGCCGGCAGAATTTACCATACGACGGATGGCGGAATAAACTGGACATATCAGCCGCAAGGCGGATTTTCCACCTTAAATGATATCTATTTTCTCAATCCGGATACCGGTTGGGCGGTCGGTTCCGTTGAAACTATCCTGCGCACAAATAATGGAGGCGCCGTCTGGAATGAGGTTCAAAGCTTTGTGAGTTTCTACAATCTGAATGACGTATATTTCTGGGATGAACATAACGGTATAGCCGTGGGCGATGTTGGTCTTCTTCTGAAATCAGATGATACGGGAGCCGCCTGGTCCTATATTGATGCCGGGACTGAATCCGACTTTAAAACGTTGTCCTTCCAGAGCGAGCAGAATATCTGGATTGCAGGACTTGGCGGGATAATGATGAACAGCTCTGATGGAGGAGACAACTGGAATGAGATCAGCGAACTGACCACGCCGGCAAGTTTGGAATGTATCGAATTTATAGATGAAAATAACGGATGGGCGGCAGGAGGAACAATCGCCAGAACGACTGACGGCGGTGAAAACTGGGTGGACCTGATGCAGACTACCGGAAATATTGTCGATGTTGAACTTCTTGGCGCAGAGAACGGGTATTTTCTGCATTCACAGACAGGCAATATCTTCCACACCATGGATGGCGGCGCAAGCTGGGATACATTAAATCCCGGTTTTGGTTATCCTCCGTATGCCAGCTTGACATTTCTGGACGCTCAGACCGGCTGGCTTATGGATGCGCAAGACAGCGTGCTTAAAACCGTGAACGGCGGGATAAGCTGGGACCGTTATGCGCCCGATAATATCGGTTCATTCTTTGCTCAGGATATGTTCTTCCTTGACAGCAATAACGGATGGATTGCAGGTACAAACGGGATTATTCAAAAATCGGTTGACGGCGGTGAATCCTGGACTCCTCAGAACAGCGGTACGACAAATGTCTTATATGCCGTCGCGTTTGCCGATGCTAATACGGGATGGGCTGCAGGCCAAAATATTTTACTTAAAACAACTAACGGCGGGCAGGATTGGAATGTGCTGACGGACGCTTATACCATTAATAAATTTTCAATTCTAGATAGTGATAATATCTGGGCTTTGGGTCAGGCCGGTGGAGTTCATGTTGCCTTATATTCTTCTGATGGCGGCTCCACCTGGCAGGAAGAAATACTACCGGGAAAAAATATGAGAGGTATACATTTTCTAAATAATGAAACAGGCTGGATCTGTGGATTATACGGAGGTGTATTAAAGAGAAATACTGTAACAAGTTCCTTTGAACCGCAGTCAGTTGAAAGTATGCGCCGGGATTTTATTTTGGAACAGAACTATCCCAATCCCTTCAATCCATCAACAACAATTTCATATACCGTAGGGGTACATCGCGATGTGCCCTTACAACATGTGGATTTATCTATCTATAATACCCTTGGGCAGAAAGTGGCCGCGCTGGTAAATAAAAAACAAACGGCAGGCAAATACCAGGTAGAATGGAATGCAGCAGGTTTTTCAAGCGGTGTGTATTTGTATAAACTTGAAACAGGGAATGGATACAGTCAAACAAAGAAACTATTGTTATTAAAATAAATAAACCATTCCGGGAATCGGGGCGGCGTGTATTTGTTAAACTTGAAAGGGTCAGCGGAGGCAGGCATAGAAATTAGCGTCATTGGGATAAAGAAACCGCCCCATTTTATGCAGTATAAGGATTGGTTATATTGGATTATATGATCCTTCTTATCCCTCACAAAAAAGTTGAAAGCTGGTATATAATCAGTATAAAAAATTGATTTTCAATACCACTTAAAAAGTTTGAGTCCTGCGGAAAAAAAGATGATCCCAACCAGCATCAAATAAGCAAAAGGCATGATCACTTCATTAAAACCGGCGCCTTCAATAAATATACTGCGGGTGGCGTCGGCCATCATGGTTAACGGCAGTTTCTGAATCACCGGAATAATCCAGTCCGGAAAATTATGATAACTGAAAAATATGCCGGATAAGACCATCATGGGCATCACCACAATATTAATTAAGCCGTTGCCAATTTCCGTTTTAGCGGTATGACAGGATACAAATATGGCCATTCCGGCGAAAGCGATATTTCCTGCGATAAAAATTAAAAGTAAGGCAGGAATGTTACCCTGTATACGGATATCGAAGACGAAGAATGCAAATAGAAATAATAAAAACGATTCTATAAAACTCATCAGAGTTCGAATAGAGATCATAGCAATGAGGAAATGGGATTTTTTCATCGGTGTGGCAACCATACGGCGCAGTAATTTTTGTGACCGCATTTCGATTATCCGGTAACTGATTCCCCACATACCGGACATCATAATGCCCATAGCAATCATGCCGGGAATAAAGAAATCGATATAACGCGAACCGGGAACGGTCAGTGGTTCAATATATTTGGTATCAGCTTCTTCGATTACCGCGCCAACACTAAGAAGTCCGCTAAGTTTTAGATAGGTTAACTGCGCAGTCGGATTATTCGGATCAAAGTGATAATAGATATGATCGCCGATTTCATTAATTAAAATACTGATATTTCCTCTCTTTAAAAGCGCCATACCATCATCCCAACTGGTTTCAAAAAAATAGAAAATAGTATTGCCTAACTTTTCATTTTCAACCAGAATTTTGTACTGTTTTGGCTGATCATTATGTGCCGGGATTGTTTCTGCATTTTTATCTAAAAGGTTTTTGACAAGTTGGGAATTGCGCGATGCATTGATTTCATTTTTAATTTCCTGGATGATGGCAATATTAATTATCGTATCCGCTTTTTTTGTAAAAGCCACGCCCAGTCCAAGCGCCATTAGAATAGGAAAAATAATTCCCCAGAAAAGTACGCCCGGTTCGCGCATTAATTCTCTGGCATGAGCAAGTATTAACTGGATTAATTGTCCGGATTTTAAAATTCTATTCATCCAGCCGTCTCCCTGTCAGGGAAACAAAAAGATCATCAAGCGTTTTACGGCGGAATTCCATATTTTTAAGACGAAGTCCATTTTGTTTTAAGTATTTAAAGAATTCAGGCAGACCTGTTTCCATTTCATTCAATTGCAAAATACCTTTTTTATTGAATGAGTCCCAATCGACAGAAAAATTAGAAAAATTTTTAAAAGGTTCAGCCGAATTGTCTGTTTCTTCCAAAGTGAATTCAACCAGTTTGTTACCCTGTTTTTCGTCAAGAAGCTGATCGAGGCTACCCTGCTTCAATATAGTTCCATGATCAATCAAAACAATATAATCACATAACTGTTCGGCTTCTTCCATATAATGTGTGGTTAAAATAAGCGAAGTATGTCTCTGTTTTTTCAGTTTATGCAGAATATTCCAAACTTCACGCCGGGCGTTTGGATCTAATCCTGTGGTCGGCTCATCGAGAATTAAAATCTTTGGATTATTGATTAGTGAAATGCCCAACGCCAGTTTTTGACGCTGCCCGCCGGAAAGATTGACCACATAGGCATTTTGTTTCTCCTGCAAATCGATCAGCCCAATAATCTCATTAACACGGTCTTCGCTGAGTTCATAAAAACTGGCAAAAAGCAACAGAGTCTCTTTTACAGTCAACTTGTCAATATACCTGGTTTCCTGCAAAGACAGGCCAAGGATATGATGCAGTTCGTCTTCATTGCCTTTCCAGGGTTTACCCATCAGCAATATTTCGCCTGCATCCGGTTTCTGGATGCCTTCTATCATTTCGACCAGGGTTGTTTTACCTGCGCCATTGGGACCCAGCAGAGCGATAAACTGACCTTGGTGAATGTCCAAATTTATGCCCTTAACTGCCTGGACATTCTTAAAGGATTTATAAACATTTTTAACTTCTATGACCATTTTATTTTTATCCGGTGTAATTGATCCTCATAGATTATCTATTCAAAATTAGCGAAAAGTGTAATAAAAAAAAATGAAAATAAAAAATCTAAGTTTTACTATTTGACAAAATAAAAAAAATAGTTAAGTTTTCAATTCACCAATCAAACTCTATAATCACAACAAGGATTCACAGAAGAATTTTAATAGTAATTGCTTTGTT
>JAFGKZ010000289.1 GCA_016928315.1 Calditrichaceae bacterium | reverse complement strand
GTTATAATTTACACTAACATTTAAAAGAACAAAAGTTCCGGCTGACATAAAACTAATAAAACTATACAACAGATAAAAGGCAAAAGTTAAATATAACTACCGTACGGTGGCGGGCTTGAAAATTAAAAATGTAAAATTGAATAATTTCCCGCCGCAAAAATACCGCACAACTTTTGCCGCCTGCGCCAAACCCAAATTTATGTAAATGAACAAATCTATCTTAAAAACTTTTGTAAACAGAAAAAACAATCAACCAAAAATATTAAAAATTATAACATATGAGTAAGCCGCCGGCTGCGCTATAATAACCGCGCTTTTTTACTCAATACAATTAATTACTTTTATCTGCCGCTATCTATATAATAAAACGTCTTGTTTTCACTATAATTAAGTCTGCGTAATATACCGATGGATGCGTTAATATAACGCCGTAAATTTTGGTATCGCAAGTATTTATTCGTAAAAAACTGTTCTTACCGGGTTCGATTTATTTTGTACTTGTTATAACCGGCTAAATATCAATAAAATCAATCCGGTGTTTGGCGTTAAAATTCTGGATCGAGTCGGATATATGATCGCATACTTTCACTTCAATCGAGCGTTGGGCCACTTTTATTGCATTATAAATGGCCTTAGCGTTGGACCGGCCATGCGCTTTAATCGCCAGTTTCTGAAATCCAAGCAAAGGCGCGCCGCCGTATTCGGTATAATCCGTTTTGCTTTTGAAGCGTTTGACGCCTGAGGACAGCAGCGCCAGGCCCAGTTTCCAGGTAAATTTTTTCTTGAAGGCGTATCTTCCGGTCGCCCTTAGCACATCGGCCGCGCCTTCTATAAGTTTTAAAACAATATTACCGACAAATCCCTCGGTTACTATAACTTCGGCGACGCCTTTCAGGATATCTTTACCCTCGACATTACCAATAAAATTGATATCTTCGGCTTCTTTTAATTCCTGATGGGTTTTAACAAGAATCTCACCGCCTTTATTTGGCTCTTCCCCGTTATTTAGCAGGGCGACCCGCGGCTTATCAAATTGCAATACGTGTGAAACATAAAAACTGCCCATATAGGCAAAATGTACTAACTGTTTGGATGTGCAGCGCAGGGTTGCTCCGACATCCAGCATTAAGGCGATACCGTGACTCTCCGGATTAAATTTTGCCGTGGGATAAATCGCCGCCAGCGCCGTTCGTTCAATACCTTCGATAATTGGGATGTTTTGCGCCGCCGCCAGCACCGTGGCCCCGGTATTGCCTGCGCTGACCAAGGCGTCGGCCTCACCGCTTTTTAATAATTGGCTGGCAAGAGCGATACTGGCGTTTTTCTTTTCAGTGAGCGCTTGCTTTGGGGATTCATCCATGCCGATCCATTCATCGGTATGGATAATCGGTACCTCTTTATCCAATCCTTCTTTATCCAGTTCAGCTTTTATCTGTTCTTCATCACCAATTAAAATTACGTTTAATTCATCATTTTCCCGCAGGGCCATCGCCGTTCCTTTAATAATTTCGTGCGGGGCATTATCGCCGCCCATTGCGTCCACAGCGATATTGTATGCCATAAGGCCTCCCAATCTTTTTTAAATCATAGTTTATTGACCGGCTGCTCTAATATCCGAAAATATTTGTAATAGTTCAATCGGCTCCAGCGTATTAATCACCGAAGATGTTTCAAACCATCCTTTGCGGGCAATACCGACGCCGATACTGTAATCGTGCAGGCCGTCCGTTGAATGCGCATCCGGATTGATGGCGGTTTTTATCCTCAACTGATTAGCCAGCTTGCCCCAGCGCCAGTCCAGATCCAGACGATGCGGATTGGCATTGATTTCAACAATCCGGGAATAGCGGGATGCCGTCTCTAACACTTTGGTCATATTAAGCGGGTATGCTTCCCGGCCTAATAAGAGTCTGCCGGTGGGATGTCCCAGCATAGTGACATAGGGATTAGCCAGGGCTTTACAGATACGCGCGGTCATCGCTGATTCAGACATTTGAAATCCGGAATGGATCGAGGCAATCACAAAATCGAAAGCGGCTAACACATCATCGGAATAGTCCAGCTGCCCGTCCTGTAATATGTCGGATTCGATACCTTTGAAAATAGTAAAATCATCATAGGTTGCGTTAAGCTGATCGATTTCTTCATGCTGCTGTTTTATCCGGTCTTCATTTAAACCGTTGGCATAAAAAGCGGATTTGGAATGATCGCTGATACCGAGGTATTTAAAGCCCATTTTCCGGCAGTGATCGGCCATTTCTTTAATGCTGAATGCGCCGTCGCTATAAGAAGTATGGACATGAAACAATCCTTTAATATCCTCTTTTTTTATCAGATCGGGTAAGGCGTTTTTTTCCGCCTGCTCAATCTCGCCAAAATTCTCCCGCAATTCCGGTTCAATAAAAATCAAATTAAGTTTTGTAAAAATATCCGATTCATTTTTACAATCCAATGATTGGTCCCGCTCATCAGGAAATAAACCATATTCATTCATAGTCAGATTCATGGATTTGGCCCGCTGCCGCATAGTCGTGTTGTGTTCCTTGCTGCCAGTGGAATGATGCAGCAAAAATGGAAATTGCTCATCATTTACCAGTCTTAAATCGCAATGAATACCTGAACTTAAAATGATGGTGGATTTTGTCTGCCCCTTATTTACAACCATTTCCGCTTCAACAAAGGAAGTAAAAAATGCCATGATGTCATCGCGTTTATGCTCTTTACAGGACGCCACAATGTCAATATCACGGACGGTCTCTTTTTTGCGCCGTAAGCTTCCGGCAATCTCTACCCGGATAATGTTGGGATTTTTCTTTAAATCTTTTAACACATTCAGAGCTTCACGCATGGCGATGGGATAATGAAATCGTTCGCTGTATTTCTTTTTGAGTTCGATACTCTTTAATATTTTATCCTGACTTTTTTCACCGAACCCATCCAGGTCGCGCAGTCGATTTTCATGACAGGCATATTCCAGCTCTCCGATAGAAGTGATATTTAACTTTTCGTAAATCGTTTTAACTTTTTTGGGACCCAGTCCGGGAATTTCCAACAGATTTAGCAGCCCGTCAGGTATAGATGATTTTAACTCTTCATAATAAGGAAGAGCGCCCGTATTAACCAGGATTTTTAATTTTTCGGATATGGCCGAACCGATACCTTTGATTTCTGATATTTTTCCTGATTGAATAAGATCGATAACATCTCCGGATAAGGATTCAATGGTGCGGGCGGCATTATAATAAGCTCTTGATTTGAAAGGATTCTCACCCTTAAGCTCAAGTACGGTTCCAATCTCTTCAAGAATTTTTACGATTTCTTTTCTGTTCATTAAATATTTCCAGGTGTTGATCAATAGGCAAGTATTACAAAATATCAAAGTCGGCTATACTTTGCAAGTGGTCAGATGCAAATGATAGGGTTCAAAACTTCAAGTTTGATTTTTTTTATTGAAAACTTGACTTTTACCGCGAAGAACTACATTTTATAGACGTCAAATCAACAACAATAATTCATGAAAAAAATTCTACTATTTACCGATTTAGACGGCACATTGCTGGATGCCAATAACTACTCGTTTAGTGCGGCGCAGGATGCAATCCATGCTTTGGCAGGGCTAAAAATACCAATAATACCCTGCACCAGCAAAACACATCTGGAAGTGATCAGCACGCAAGAATGTATGGGAATATCAGATCCATTTATAGTAGAGAATGGCAGCGCTATATTTTTTAAGAAGAATTATTTTGATACTAATGATTCAAAAATAATAGAAATGGATAATTATAAGGCGCTGGTTCTTGGTTCTTTGTATAAAGATGTGCTCGATTTTTTTGGCAATTGGAAGAGTCAGTATAATTTATCGGTTACAGGATTACATGAAATGAGCATTCAAAAAATAATGGCCCTAACCGGATTGAACTATCATGAGGCAGAAATTGCGCAAAAACGATTTTTTAGCGAGCCTTTTACTTTGAATGATGATGACAATCTGCCTGATAACGCTCTGAATGATCTAATCGTGAATAAATTCCGGCTGCTTATTGGGAATCGTTTTTATCATTTGCTGGGAAATTCAGATAAAGGCATCGCGGTTAAAAAGTTAATTGACCTGTTTAAAGATAAGTGGAAGACAAATAATTTAATTACAATAGGTATCGGCGATTCCATGAATGATTTGGAAATGTTAAAGTCTGTGGATAAACCGGTTCTTGTTAAAAAACCGGGTGGTTCTCATCAGGAAGGTATTGAATTAGAAAATCTATTATATACAAATGAAATTGGACCGGCAGGCTGGCAGGAAGCGGTGTTTAATTTTTTAGATAAAGTTTAATGTACAGTATCTATCAGGAGAACATATAAATGTCAGATTTTTTTCAAAACGGCGTCATATCTACCCTGCATAAACTAACCGAACAGCCGATTGAGGAACTGGAAAACAGAATATTATCTTTTACGAATCGCCGGCCAGTCGCCTTGATATTACCTTCATTATATAGTGAGCTGGAGGGTGTGGCCCTGCCAAATATTGTAAATGAGTTAATAAAAGTGCCTTATCTTTCTGAAATTATTGTTGGATTGGATGGCGCTGATGAAAAACAGTTTAAGCTGGCTAAAGAATTTTTCGCAAAATTACCGCAGCATCATCGGGTAATCTGGCAGAGTGGGCCAAAAATTCAGGAACTGTATAATTTGCTCGATGAAAAAGATTTATTCCGCGGCGGGCAGGGTAAAGGGCGGAATGTATGGATGTGTTTGGGCTATTTAGTCGCTTCCAATAAAGCACGAATTTTTGCAGTACATGATTGCGACATTTTAACTTATGATCGCAGCCTGCTTGCCCGCCTGGTTTTTCCAATCACCGCGCCTAATTTGAATTATCGGTTTTGCAAAGGCTATTATAGCCGTGTTTCCGACCAATTAAACGGAAGGGTAGCCAGGCTTTTTGTTACGCCGCTGATCCGATCATTAAAACGCATTCTGGGTGACGTGGATTACCTGGAATATATTGATTCTTTCCGCTATCCGCTTTCCGGAGAAATGTCGCTTTTCCGCGATGTGGCTGTGCGTCTGCGTTTACCAACAGATTGGGGTCTCGAAATCGGGATGCTCAATGAAATTTATCGGAATTTTGCCAAGAATCAAATGTGTCAGGTTGATATTTTGGATCGGTACGATCATAAACATCAGGAGCTATCCGAGGATAATCCCAACGCCGGCCTTTCGAAGATGTCCATTGATATTGCCAAATCATTCTATCGTGTACTCGCTGGAATGGGCGTTATTTTTTCCGACCAATTTTTCCGTACAATTAAAGCGACTTATTTACGAACTGCTCTTGATTTTATTGAAAAATATGTCGGCGATGCCGCTCTTAATGGTCTGAATTATGACCGTCATGCGGAAGAACAAGCCATAGAAGTATTTCTGCGCAGTATTATAATTGCCGGTGATCAGTTCCTGGCAAATCCGATGGAATTGCCGATGATCCCAAGTTGGAATCGCATCATTTCTGCATTACCTGATTTTACTCAGCAATTGTATGAAGCGGTTGAAGCGGATAACGCCTGAAAATGGAATACCTAAAACTGATTTCGTTTTTTATTTAATATCGACTAATTCTACTTCAAATATGATCGTAGCATCCGGCGGGATTACATTGGGTATCCCTCCACTGCCATAAGCCAAATAAGGCGGAATGACCAGTTTTCTTTTACCGCCCTTTTTCATAGTCTGAATGCCTTCGTCAAATCCCGGAATCATTTGTCCGGTGCCGATAATAAAATCAATTGGGGCATTTCTATCGTAGGAGCTGTCGAATTTTTTACCGTCTTCCAATAAACCCGTATAATGAACAACAACGGTTTGTCCTTTCTCCGGCATATCACCATCGCCAGTAACTATATCCGTATATTTTAATCCGGATTCAGTGGTCACTTCACTCTGACTGCAAGCTATAAATAAAATTATTAATAATGAACCGATTATTCTCCAGACTATATTCTTCATATGTTCTCCTGTTGTTTTAAAAGGTTGTGCAAAATATTTTGACATTTTACGGAAAATCCGCATATTAAACAAACAATTAACACAGGATGTTATTAAACAGATATATATGCCGGGAGTTATTCATGTTTAATTTTGAAGACAGAAATATGCTTGTAACGGGGGGCAGCCGGGGAATCGGTGCGGCTATTGTAAAATTATTCAGTCAGGCCGGGGCCAATGTTGCTTTTAATTATAATAAGAATTATCGGGCAGCATCCGATTTAGCGAAGCTGTGTTCAGCTTATTCTGGTAAAATTTTTTTTGATGAATGTGATGTGAGCGATTATCAGGAAACCCAGCATTTTATTGATAAAGTGATAAAAGAATACGGATCAGTTGATACATTAATTAATAATGCCGGTATTTGGGAATACGGTAAAATTGATGAAATGAAAGTGGATGAATGGCGTAAAACTATCCAGATTAATCTGGATAGCGTGTATTATTTTTCTAATTATATAATCAGGCATATGAAGGATAAGAAGATTAAAGGCCATATTGTCAATATTTCATCGACAGCCGGACAGCGCGGGGAAGCTTTCTATTCTCATTATGCGGCAACCAAGGGCGCTATTATCAGCTTTACCAAATCGTTGGCCAGCGAGCTGGGTCCGGATGGCATACATGTTAATTGTGTGGCTCCCGGCTGGGTTATAACGGATATGAGTGAAACAACGCTGAAGAAAGATCAGGATAAAATACTATCACAAATACCACTGGGATTTATTGCAAATCCGAAGGATATTGCCGGACCGGTTGCTTTCCTTGTATCGGATTATGCCCGTGCCATTACCGGTGAAATATTAAATGTAAATTGCGGTAATGTATTATGCGGATAAACAATGATATTTTGGGTAGTGTCAAAAGTTTTATGAAAAAATGAAAATATGACCCCCCTCACTCCCCCCTTGGTAAGGGGGGATGTCGAAGACAGGGGGGTGTTTATGAAATTGACGTAAGT
>JAFGKZ010000028.1 GCA_016928315.1 Calditrichaceae bacterium | reverse complement strand
TATCAAAGTCATTTTTATATTTAGCACTCATATATCTAGAATCCTTAGCATGATTTTTCTAAACTTACATATTTGCTCAGATTTCATCAAAGGAAGATTATGTTGCACGCTATCAGAGTATTTCGACTTAAATATTGATTTTTCCTCCAAAGTTAATTGGGGTGATAAGCTAATCAACAATTCAGCGCCTGAATCTAATATTTTTAGTCCATTTTCATAATCTCCTTGCAACATTATTTCTTGGAAAGACATTCTATTATTTTCAATTTTATCAATATTCTTTTGTTTTTCTTTTTCTTCTATTATCTTTTCAGCATAATCCCAATAATACTGCTTTTTAGGTTCATCTCTTTGCGACCATGACGAAGTAGATGAACTTGGTTGATATATAAACCTCTTCTCTAATAAATGGTGATCCTCCAGCCTAATTAAATGGAAGCTATTTTCGTATTTCGAATTGTCGTAAGTCGCACCACCTCGAAAATGAAAGGCACGAGTAAGTATAGGAGTGGGATCTGTTGGGACACCATGGTCATGTCCAGTCAAAATCAGATGAGACCTGTGTGCAATGAATTCCTGAGTATTTTTTCTTGGTTTTCGTTCATTTCTTTCGTTTTCATGTAATATTTCAAAAGGGTGATGAAATATTACAATAGTAAAAATTGAGTCAGCATGTTTCTCGAAATATGGGAAATCTCCTCTGGATTCAAAATGTATCAGCAAAGGCAATCCCACCCATAGTTTTCCGTCATCAATAAATTCACCTCCGTTTTGATACCTCTGACTAAACCAAGCTGAGTTTAGGCAAACAAATTTGATATTATTAATAATCCTGATACCTGTAAGGTGAGATTCCATATCACCAATCAAATATGGGGGAATAGATAGAGATGAACAAAATTTTTGAAATTCAACAAAAGGTATTATATGATTTTCAAAACTGTCTATACTTAAAAAACGATCTGCCTCCATATTATCTCTAGGTCCGCCAATTCCTTCAGCAATATTTCTTTGAACATCGTGATTCCCAGGGCAGATAAATAAATATTTTGATTTTAATTTTAATCTACTAAGTAATTCTTCTAACCATGTTTTAGCTTCTGAATAATCTTTTGAAGAAGCCTTCATTGCAATATCGCCAGTGATACAAATAATTGTGGGTTTCCAATCGGGCTTTTGGTTATTTATAATAGATATGAGGTCATCAAGTGCGTTTTTTCTTTCAGCCTTGGCCTGTTCGTCTAAGTCATAACCAAAATGCAAATCGCTCAAGTGTAGAATAACATTTCCAGCATAATTAGCTTTAGGTGGTCCTTTTGCTTTTCTTTTCAGCTTTGACTTATTCTTAGCCATTTTGTTTCCTAATACGGATAATGTCCAAATCTTATCCCTTCATTCTTCCCCAGAAACTGTCTATTGTCAGAAATCCTTCGGTGTCTTCTAATTCTGGTGAAACCAGAGGGTTATCTTTACGTATTACTTTAACACTTAAAGGTAAAAAAGAGTACAAATTTTCAGATGGCTTCCCGCTTTTGCGAGAATGACAATTATTATTCAATTCACATCAAAAAATTCTGTCCATCCTGTAAATCATTTCTAAATTAAATAAGTCTATAATCATAAATTACCAACGAATCTCATAACTGCTTTTTGTGCCTTCTTGTGGCCAAAAATCCGTACCATCCGTGAAATCCGCGGTTTAAACCCATTGCTTCCCTGCTATTATTAATAACCATAATAATTTAATGTACTACTTTTTACTGGGCCGGTCAATTTAATTTTAAACCACCGAGTTCACCGAGCAACATAGAGCCGGCAAATTAGAAAGAGGGCAGGCACATAGGCCGGCCCCTACAATTTTTCGTGTTTTTTGTGCCTTTTCGTGGCAGATATTGCCCGTAGAATGAGGGGATCACACCTACACATTTTACAAATAAAACCGGACAAACCTGGGACCAGCACCATATTTTTACTATTCCCACTTTTCAAACTTTTCTCACCTTTCCCACTCATCCAAATAATTCAACACTCGTCATCCACTCTGTACATAACATCAAATGCATACTATGTCTTCGTATAAAAGAACAAATCCCGCTGCTTCATCAAGGCGCCAAACTTACATATAACAAATTCAAACTAATCCTCGGCCCCTCCGGCCGCCGGGTCGTCTTCCCCATCATACTCCCCGGCCTGTCCATCTGTCCAGGTCCAAATCTAATTTTCTCGACGGGTTACATCGGACACTCGTAATCCATTTTGGTTAAACAACTTACAATGATTTCCGTAAGGTCCCTCTATCAATAACTTACCTTCAAAACACCGGAAATTCCCTGTCAAAACACAAATTGTCACGCGTGTGACATTCCCCTTTATGAATGAAGTCTTAACCTCAAACTCACAACTCACATCTATAAAAACTCAACATCACAAATATTCGTCTTCACCTGCCGAATGCATAATAGAGTACGAATAACACGGAGCAGATATAAACGATAATGGGGCATTTTTGTGGTTTGGCGGTGAATATTTTCAGGATGGTATAAGAGATGAATCCCCAGGCGATGCCGTCGGTGATGCTCATGGAGAATTGCATAATAACGATGGTTAAAAAGGCCGGCAGGGCTTCGGAGAAATCGTCCCATTTGATCCGGCCCACAATCGGGAGCATATAGCAGCCGATGATAATCAGAACCGGCGCAATGACCGGATAGCATAATATCGTCTGAGCCCCCGAAAAAGCGCCCAGTGCCGCTGCCGGCACCGGCACTTCAGCGCCAATACAATTTAAAAAGGGATAGGCAAAAATCGCAATTAAAAACAAGCCGGCCGTTACCAGCGCCGCCAGGCCCGTGCGAGCGCCTGCGGCTATGCCGGCACTGCTCTCAATATAGCTGGTAATGGTACTGGTCCCCATAACTGTGCCGGACAGGGTGCCCAAGGCGTCGGCCATCATGGCCTCACGCGCATTAGGCAATTGGCCATCCTTCATAAGCCCGGCCCGCTCACCCAGGCCCACCAGGGTGCCGACCGTGTCAAAAACATCCAGCAGCAAAAAAGTAAAGATAACGAGAAATATCTGCCCCACTTTATGGCCAAACAACGGACCAAACCCGCCAAAAACCTTCCCGGCCGTTGCCGTTATATCCGGAAATGTCCCAAAAGAAACCGCACCGGTCAAATCATATCCCCAATGACCTCCCCACATCCGGGTCGCAAAAAAGCCGGCCGCGGCCGTGGCCAGCATCCCCACCAGTATCGCACCCCGGAAGTGCAGGGCCATCAAAATCCCTATCACTGCCACGCCAAAAAGGCTCAATAAGGTAACCGGGCTCTTCAGATTTCCCAGCTTCACATAGGTTGACGGACTATCCACCACAATACCAGCCCATTCCAGGCCGACAAACGCAATTAACAGCCCGATCCCCACAGCAATGGCAAACTTAAGCGAAT